>JADZDJ010000017.1 GCA_020851115.1 Pirellulales bacterium | reverse complement strand
TCGCCGTCGGAGTCGCCGTCGGCGAGCGTCGCGCCGCTGGCCGTGGGGAAATGGGTTTGCCAGGCGACGAAATCGGCGCCATCCACGTCGCCATCGCTGTCAAAATCGCCGGGAACGAGCGCGGCCGTGATCGATAGAATGCCGCTGGTATAGAGTAAACTCGTGTTCCAGCTCTTCCCGGCTGCCAGCGCGGGCAGCAAGACGGATGAAAATGTTCCGCTCAGAGAATTCCAGTTAAGAATGTCGAACGAATTGCCCGCTGCGGGGACGAAGTTGTCGACCAGCGTCACTTGCAGCGTGCCATCGAGCGACAGGCCGCCGACGACGTGCAGTCGATCGTACTGTGTGCCTGGCGTCGTGCCGCCAAGTTCGATCGTCAGAACATTATTGCCACCGAGCGCCACGCCTCCTTCGAAATTGACAATCGCGGGACTATCACCCGGATTGTAGCCGCCATTGAATGTCGCCGTCCCCGATCCGAAGAATTGCCCCGCGCCCGAGAATAGATGATTAAATGTCACTGCATCAACCACGTTCACCGTCGATCCCGCGGGACTCGTCACAGGGCCATCAATCGATGTCTCGATCAGCACAAGGTTGCCATGATTCTCCAATCCCGTGCCGACGCTCTGCGTTCCGTCGATCACCGTCCAGCGGCCGCCAACACCGATCTGCACATTCCCCGCGACGACGTTACCACCGACATTCGACAATCGCCCGTCGGCGGAAATTTGTAGCGTGCTCGTCACATTCAGATAGGAGCCACTCCCTAAATTTACAGTTGTCCCCAGCGGGTAGCCGCCGCCGACGGATACTCCAACGGGGCCAGTAATCGCCAGGTTGCCACTTGTGAAGTTGAGCGTGCCCGCACCGTCAATCGCGTCGGCAGTGAACGTTCCGCCGTTGATCGTCAGATTCGACGACAGCGTGGCGGTCCCTTCGACCGTGAGCCCTTTGCCAGACAGCAACGAAGGGGACGCACCGTACAACGCTTGGATCGTCGTGTCTGCCCCGATTGTTCGGTTGCCGGCAAGTTGAATCGTGCCGGACATATAGTGGATTCCGCTCAGGCCAGCACTCCCTGCGATGGTGTCGAATCGCAGCGTGCCTCCCGCGACGTTCACCGCACTGCCAGAGGCGGAATAGATCCGAAGTTCGTTGCCGACGAAGACTGTTCCAGCGTCCTGCACGTTCAGTGTGCCATAACCGAAGGCGCTGCCGCCAACGGTGAGGTCGGACCCGACGAGATTCCAGGTGGATCCTGCGTCGGTCACGGTGACGGACGAAGTATTGATCGGGCCACCGATTCCGCCGCCATTGAAGCAATTGACGACCGCGCCGCTGGAGATTGTCATCGAGCCTCCGGCAAGCAGTCCGCCGACACCCAAATAGACTTCCGAATTGATCATCGATCCAGCACCTGAAACGTCGACGGAGCCCGTGTAAGGCGCATCGTTGCCGGCAATAAACAAGGTGCCGGCGCCTGCCGTGACATCGAGCGCGCCGCCATCCGTGATTTGCAAAATGCCGTAGCCGTCTCCACCAACTTTAAGCGAACTGACCTTAAGTCGGCCGCCGGTCACCGCGACACTTTCCACGGGATTCATGCCGCTGCCAATGCTTCCAGAGCCTTCAATCGTCAGTCCTTTGCCAGTCGTGATGTTGGGCGTCGAACCATAGATCGCAGCGATCATCGGGTCGGTTTTAAGATTGCGGTCGCCGGCAAGTTGAATTGTGCCAGCCGTATAGTCGAGCCGATTCAGCCCAGTGGCCGTATTGAATCGCAGCGTACCGCCGTTGAGAGATACCATGCTCAGGCTGTTGATTGCCAGCAGATTTCCCGCATGAACCACAGCTTGATCTTGAATCGTAAGCGAACCTGCGCCGCCGCCAAGACCGCCGACAGTGAGGTCGCCCGTCATCTGCCAATTGGAGTTCGGCCCATCGACCAAGACGGTTCCGCTGGCCCCCGTCTCGCGGCCAATGCGGCCGTTGACGCTCGTTACTTTTCCGCCACCGGTAATCGTCATCGTGCCGCTGCCAAACGCTCCGACGGCCAGCACGCCGGTGTTGGTCCATTGCGATCCTGCGCCGTCTACCGTCACGATGCCGCTGGCGCTTGCGTTCAAGCCGATGTTGCCGTTGGTGTTCGACAGCAGCGCGCCGCCGGAGACGTTGAATGTGCCGTTACCGCTGTTACCGATGACCTGGTCGCCTGCGATGGCGACAATACCAGTCCCGCTCAGTTGATATGTACCGAGCGCCGACGCGTTGAAGCCGAGATACAAACTCGAATCGACCGTGTTGGTTCCGCCGCTTTGCTCGATGGCCCCATTGCCGTTGTAGCCGACGTACTGATTTGTGGCGCGCAGGTTGTGATCCGCCAACGTCAGCGTCGTGGCATTCTCCGCGCTCCCCGTCAGATCGAGCCCGAGCGAAGTCAAAGTGACCGCTGGTCCTGTGTAGTCATACGCCACACTTCGCGCCACGCCATCGCCAAAGCCGATGCTTACCACATCGCCACCCGCAGGCACACCGGCAGGCGACCAATTGGTCGCCAAGCTCCAATCGCCGTCGGCGGCAATCCAATCGCGCGAGACGCCCATTGCGTCATGTGAATGCAACAACGCGATGAGCAGCGCGAACGTTGCCGAGACGTAGACAGCGTCGTTGAAGCGCGCGCGGGCCATGAGGTGTGCTTTTCGAAAAGCCAAATGGCAAAGCGGCCCACTTACAGCAACGGATTATAACGATGTCTGGAGCGTACCGCCATCATCAAAATGCCTCCCAACGCACCAAGCAATAGAGTTTTCGGCTCAGGCACCGACGCGATCCCTGGTCCCGGCGAATAAGGGAAATTCGTTTGCCACACGACGAAGTCCGCGCCGTCCACATCGCCATCGCCGTCGGAGTCGCCGTCGGCGAGCGTCGCGCCGCTGGCCGTGGGGAAATGGGTTTGCCAGGCGACGAAATCGGCGCCATCCACGTCGCCATCGCTGTCAAAAT
>JADZDJ010000016.1 GCA_020851115.1 Pirellulales bacterium | reverse complement strand
CATTCATGGAATCTTGCTTCGGAACCATCAAGACTGAACTGGAAATGACCGAATATGAAAACCATCGCGCGGCTGAGGGCGAGCTCGGCGAGTACATCGCCTACTACAACCTCGAAAGAAAGCACTCGGCGCTGGACTATCTGACCCCAGCCCAATTCGAAGCCATCCACACCAGTCCCATTTAAGAGACTGACCCGTCCGTGGAATCGGCACCACCTCAATCATCAAGAACACGAACGGAACATCGCCACAATCGGGGATCGATTTTGAAATGAACCTTAGCACCCAGAGGATCCAGAATGCGGTTGTTCGCAACAGCATTTTTCAAGCGAATACTTATGGGATTCTGCTTGCCTACCCAGACGATTTGGATGTAGATATTGGCCCTTATTCAGTCGACATCGAGCACGTCACGATTATTGGAAATAACAGCGACGGTATTATCATGGGTCGCCCGTCGCCCAACATGACGATCAGGGATTCGTTGATTATTGACAACGGTGACTACGGAGTACGAGGCGCGATAGGCTCCTTCTCAGTAGATCGGAATGTAATGGGCCACACTGCATTTTGGGGGAATGGGAAAGGTGCCCGCACCGGCTGGACGCAACTCGGCGTTGGAACGCTGACGAACGTACAGCCAGTCTTACGTACTACCAATCCATCGAGTCCGTACTTTCTATACCTGGATTCCAGCAATCCTGACTCGATCTTACACGGCTCGCGTAACGGTACTTTTTTAGGCGCTCGGCCAGTATATCCGATACCGGAGCCGGACACCACAAGCACGATGTCAACAGCATGTTGCATGTTGGCACTTCCGATGCCGTCTCGCGGTTGCAAGGAACAAAGGGGAGGCGCAATTGACGGTTGTTTGGTTCTTCACACCATTCACCACAAGTTTACAAGGAGTCATGAATAATGATTTAGACCCTGCTGCCTGCGATAGCCTAATACTTGCGGACAGCGGCGGCAACAGCATGGGTGTAGCCTGGGCCGGGGGCCACGCAGGCCAGCCATCGACCTCCGAACTCTTCCTCCCGTGTGCCGACCTTGGAGAATTACGGGCAACCGGGCAAGTGGTCTCTACTTTCTTCCGTGTTTTCGTGATCCGATCCCCTCCCGGCAGCTCCAATCCCAAATATCTATTCCCTCGCCCCTTGACAGGAACCTATACATGCGATAACATGAACAGGCCAGCACCATCGCTGGCGCGGCCCGCCGTGCCGAACGGCATGCGGTGGCCGACGATCCTTGACAATTCACTTCGCACATCGCAACCCACGGCCACCGCAGTTCGCTCCAGGCTCAGCACTCGACGGCTTCCCCCATGTCCGCCCGCGATTTTGCATGAGGTTGCCGATTTGCTCCTGGGCGGATCAAGCAGCGTTCAAAAGCGAGAAAAGGAGTCTGTATCAACGGTCATCCAGCAGCCACCCCCTTATTTTCCATTGACCCTCGCCACGCCTCAAACCTCAATAACACTCGTAAATTCCCGATCCATTTTGCTTCCGCCTCCCAGTTTTGTGCACACCCCCCCGGAAATGAACCGGAAATGAATGCCGCGAAAATCTTCACGGCGCTCGGGAAAACCGCACTGTTCCGATTCCTTCATTTCCATTCAAAAATTTTTTTGAAAATCGCATCGTGACGCCGCAAGCAGGCTGGCGTCGAGAAACTGAATTTAGGTATGATCCCCGCTGCCACGTTCGCTCCATTCTTGAAAGGCTCTATTCATGCGCTCGCGAGTTTGGCTGCTACTGTGGTTCGTCTCGACTCTTTCGGGGTGTCAGACGGCCGATTTTGGCTATCCAAGTTGGTGTAATCCACCGTCGGCATCGCACCAACTCGCCCAGACTCGACAGTTCGATCCGTTCCCCGACCCGACGATCGGAACACCCATTTTAGGTGGTCGCCCGCAAGGGTTTATGGAGCCGCGGCCGGAACCGAACCCCGTCAAGCATCAATTCGTGCCGGGCGTTCCACCGTCGCCGTACGCCACCGCGTATTAGCCGCGAGCGGGGTTCGCCGACCTTCTCGATTGGTCGTGCGCCCGCTTCGCGCGAATTCGCCCGAAGTGCTGAAGGCTCGTGGATTCAGTGAGCTTCATCGAATTCAGCACGCCTGCGTTACGCCCCTCACCGCATGCAGCGGTCTGGGCTATGATAGATAGACTTATGCCAAAGCACTCAAAGCACAACGATCGCAAACCTCGCTATGGAGGATCGCCAGAGCGCAAACATCGCCGAGCCAAAGGTCCGATGCGCGGTGCCGACGCCACGGATGGTCCGATCCGATTGCAGAAGGTGCTAGCGGCCGCGGGCGTCGGCAGTCGGCGGCAATGCGAAGAGTTGATCGCCGAAGGGCGAGTGGATGTCGATGGCCAGACCGTGACGGAGCTGGGCACGCGCGTTGATCCGCAGCGGCAAGAGATCCGCGTCGACGGCGAACGATTGAGGCGGCCAAAGCGAGTTTATCTGCTGATCAACAAACCGATCGGCGTCATTTCCACCAGCGACGATCCAAGCGGTCGCGCACGAGTGATCGATTTGGCGCCGACACGCGAGCGGCTTTTTACCGTCGGCCGGCTCGACAAGTCGAGCGATGGTTTGATCTTGGCGACCAACGATGGCGAATTGACCGACTTGCTGACGCATCCGCGCTATGGAGTAGAGAAAACGTACCTGGCCGAAGTGGCCGGAGTGCCGTCGGCGGAATCGGTGCAAAAGCTCCGCAAGGGCGTGCATCTGGCCGAGGGATACGCACACGCCAAGCGCGTTCATGTGCGGCGGTCTCACAAGCACAGTACGGTGATGGAAATGGTGCTCGACGAGGGGCGAAATCGCGAGGTGCGACGATTGCTGGCGCGCATCGGCCACAAAGTGTTGAAGCTCAGACGAATCGCCATTGGACCACTACGGCTAGGGGCACTCAAGCCGGGCGAAAGCCGCTCGCTGCGGGCCGAAGAAGTGGAGCAGCTTTATCGAGTCGCTCGTGCCGGGAGAAAGAAAGACCCTACGAAACAGCGAGCGGCAAAAACGGACGGCCCCTTGCGCGCGAAGCCAAAGAGCGACGACCGTCGCGCGATTCGCCCCAGTATCGACAAGTCGATTCCCTCCGGCGACGATACGGGCGATCTGTCCTATTTATGGAATGATCCGCCGTCGGACCAGGACGAATTGTCCGACTTTGAACAAACGGTTGCGCCAGCGCTGGAGGAGGCCGAAGTTTCGCCGATCGATCTCAGCCCCATTGAGCCAGGCGGAATGCGACGCCGCGATCGTAGGCCCCAACCGACCTTGATCGGCGCGAAGCCGAAGACGCCGCGGAAAGATCGAACAGGCGGTGTACGCGGCCGAAAGATTCGACAGCAACGAGGGCGGCGATGAGCAATCCGTTGCACGCGGCGTTTTATGCCGACAACGCATCGCAGGTGGCCGCCGAAATTGTCGAAAACGTTCCTTTGGCACGGAACACGTTTCGAGTGCGCTTCGAATGCCCGTCGGTCGCGCGGCAAATCGTGCCGGGGCAGTTTATCATGCTGCGACTGGCGGGCTGCGACGATCCGTTGCTGGGGCGCCCGCTGGCAGTCTACGATGTCGTGCAAGATTCGACTGGAGACGCGATTGGACTCGATGTGGTCTATTTAGTCGCCGGAAAGCTTACGCGGCGGCTGGCAAACTGTCGAGCTGGAGTCGGCCTGGAAATTTGGGGTCCGCTCGGAAACGGTTTCTCGCCGCAAGCGGCCGAGCATCTCATCATGGTCGCCGGCGGCATCGGGCAGACGCCGTTCTTGTCGCTGGCGAAAGAGCATCTCGGACGGCAGCGCTACGGCCATCGGCGGCAAACAGTCGCTCGGCCGAAGCAAATCACGTTTTGCTACGGCGCGCGAAACTCGGAGTTTTTTGCGGGATTGGACGATTTCCGTGCGTTAGGAATCGACGTGCGACTGAGCACGGACGACGGATCGTCGGGGCATCACGGCTTCGTAACCGACGTATTACGCATGTTGCTCGACGAACCGCCGCTGGGTACGCGAAAAATCGTCTGCTGCGGCCCCGAACCCATGATGGAGGCCGTCGCGGAAATTGCACGGCATTACACGATTTCGTGCGAAGTCTCTCTCGAAACGCCGATGGCCTGCGGCATTGGTATCTGCTTTACCTGCGTGGCGAAAGTGATACAGTCGGATGGGAGTTGGGATTACAAACGAACCTGCGTCGAGGGACCGGTGTTTGATGCGGAGAAGATCGCGTGGTGATCGCTTGTTCGTGGACATTCTCCGAGTGCCACACGACTCCGCTCATCTTCCCAAGAATTCATAGAATAGGTGAGACCGATCGAGTCAATGTGTCATCACAGTCGTCAAGAATCGGCTCTTGTAGCTCCTGGTACCGAGTAGATCGAACAGATTGTTGAGCCGCTGAGAATGCTTACGATTCCGAAAACCCAAAGTGTGCAACGTCCTTGGCTCACGAATTTGCCGCTTGACAGTCACCCTTTAGACCGATAGATTTAGTTGGCTGAAAAATGCACTAAGTTGTGTCGCGAAAACGGGTTTCGTGCGGTTCTGTGAGGCACGGACGGCCGAAATCCACCGGGAGTTTCCCGTTCCCTTGGGACATAATGCGGTGACCGTCCGCCCCGGGCGTTCGTGACCGGCGAAATCGCTTCGCCGGCGGTAGAACCCATCGGGGCTTTGGCTCGGGAACGGAAGGACGTTCCCGTTTTTTGTTGGCGGAATGGTCGGTTGTCCGTTGGGTCGATTGCTATCAAGCGAGACGACAGACCGATGGCGAAGGCGTATTTCGAGAATTTGACTGTTTGAACTCTGTCGGGCGGAGTTGCTGTTTGGATTTGTAACATCGTTTTGGAATGGGGCAATTTTGCCAAAGATTGAGGAATCAACGGCAAACAACGGACAACCGACAACTGACCGGAACCGAAATCGCGTTCTCCTGGCACGCAGATACCCACAACTCAAAATTCCCCCATGAACGCCACCGAAGTCCTGCGAATCGTCGATGCGATCCATCGCGATAAGAATATCGATAAGGAAATCGTCTTTCAGGCAATCGAAGCGGCGCTGGTGTCGGCTGCCAAGAAGCAGTATGGCGAGGACCAGGATATTGTCGTCAACATCGACCGGGTGAACGGAGCCATTTCAGGTACGCACAACGGCCAGCCGCTCGACGCTCAGGAAACGCTGGGGCGCATTGTGGCCCAGACGGCAAAGCAAGTGATCATACAGAAAATTCGCGAGGCCGAACGCGACGCGCTGTACAACGAATACCAAGAGTTGGTCGGCCAAATGGTCCCCGGCGTTGTGCAGAAATACGAGAATGGAACCGCGACGGTCTCGTTGGGGAACACCGAAGCAATCCTGCCGCGCAGCGAGCAGATTCCCGGAGAAACGCACCATGCCAACGAACGCGTGCGGGCGACGGTGTTTGAAGTAAAAAAACAAGGCAGTCGGGTCAAGGTAATTCTCAGCCGCACGCGCCCGCAGTTAGTGCAGCGGCTGTTCGAGCAAGAAAATCCCGAAATTGCCGACGGCGTGATAGAAGTCCGCTCGATGTCACGCGAACCTGGCTACCGCAGCAAAGTGGCGGTGAGCAGCAGCGATTCACGCGTCGATTGTGTCGGCGCATGTGTCGGAGTACGGGGAAATCGCATCAAAAATATCGTCGATGAACTCGGCGGCGAACGGATCGACATTGTACGCTGGAGCGACGACCTGCAGGTGCTGATTCCCAACGCCTTGCAGCCTGCCGAGGTCGAGGAAGTTATTTTGTGCCAGATGATCGGCAAAGCGATCGTCCTGGTGCGTGAAGACCAGCTTTCGCTGGCGATCGGCCGTCGCGGGCAGAATGTGCGACTGGCGAGCAAGCTTTCCGGATGGGATATAGAGATTATGACCCGCGAAGAGCTCGATTCGGAGATCGAGCGGGCCGTCGCCGGGTTTTCGGAGCTGGAAGGGGTCGATTCGTCGCTGGCCGAGCGGTTGGTCGGCGAAGGCTTTTTGACCTACGATGAATTATCGGTCATCGAGCCTGACCAGTTGATGGCAATGGGCAATCTCAGCGAAGAACAAGTACAGGCTATAGTCGATCAAGCCGAAGCTCGGGCCGAAGAAGCCGAAGCCGCGGCCGCGGCCGAACGCAAGCGGCAGCGCGAACAGGAACGAATTGACGCCGCCACCGCAGAGGCCGACAGGAAGGAAGCCGAACTGGCGGCTCAAACGGCCGAAACTTCGGAAGCAAGCGCCGTGCCGGACGATGAAGAGGTCTTGCCTGGCAGCAATGGGGTGGAGGAGAATGGAGTTGCTCAACACGGGTCTGCCGAGGAAACTGCGGCGACCGGGGAGGAATCGGCGACCGGTTAGCGGCCGCCGGCGCTTTGCAGGATCTGGCGGAAATCGTGGTAGTAAGTAAGATTCCGCGAGCGGTTCGCCGGAGGGATGTTTCGCTCCGGCAATTTGGCTTGTATACTAAACCGCTTTCGACTGGGGAGCGCACCGCGAACGACGTGCAGTGAACGAAGTCAAATCCGTTCATTGTACAAGATTTATCGTTCAAGGTTCGCTCAATCGTTGGGGAGAAAAGCACTATGGTTTAATCGACGAAAGCACAGCCTGCGGGCAAGCCGGGGCTGGCTAGATTGAGGGAGGGCTGCACTTGCCCGCACGCATTTACACGCTGGCGAAAGAATTGAAGATTGACAGCAAAGAGCTGGTCGAGATCTGCGCAAAAGCGGGGATCCCTGACAAAGGCTCGGCGCTGGCCAGCTTGACCGACGAAGAGGTCACTCGTCTGAAGGAATTTTTGGGTGGCCGCGCAAGCACAGGGCGTGCGGGGCCGGCTCGCAGCGCCAGCGCATCGAGCGGCGGGGGTGTGGCGGTGGCCGCTCCGCCTGATCGACTCTCTCGCGAACATTATATTCCGCCAGCCGGCGTTGCCGGTAAACCGCCGGTCTTGACAACGCCAAAAAAGGAAAAGCCGCCTGAAGCTCCAAGAAAGCCATCGGAGCCGCGCCCCTCGCCGAAACCGACGCCCACCGTTCGATTGGCGCAACTTCCGCCTTCGTCCACCAAAGGTCCGGCAAAGCCGCTCAAGCCGGCGGAGCCAGCGCCTCAGAAGCCCGACTTGAGGCTGCCTGCCGATGTGCTGCGCGCAAGTAAATCGGGCGCGAAACCGCTGGCGGAGCATTTGAAGAAAACGGAAGACCGGCGTCGCGCGGAAGAACAGCAACAAAAAAAGACCGGCGGACGCACGGGTACGCCATCGGCCGCCGGACGCGGTCCCTTGGGGCCACTGTCTCCCGAGAGTCGCGAACAACGTCGGCGTGGTGGCGGTGGTGGCAAAGGTGCGGCTACCGGTAAAGGAGATTTAACCGGCACCCTGGGTGGCCGCGAGGCTCGTCAGCTTAATCGCAAGCGATTGGGGACCGACACGTCCAGGCGAGTGAGCTTGGATGACGACGAAGGTCGCCGTCGCAAGCTGCGCCGCGCCAAGAAGCCCCCTTCCACCGGCAAGAACACCGCCGCGCCGCGCAAGGGGAAGATCGTTGTCGCGCTGCCGTGCAATGTGCGCAGTTTTTCCGAATCGCTTGGCGTGCCAGGTCAACAAGTGCTGGGCAAGCTGTTGCAATTGGGGATGGCGGTCTCTAATCTGATGGCACCGCTCGATCACGATACGGTCGATCTGCTAGCGAGCGAATTCGGCGTCGAAATTGAAATTCGCCGGGCGCAGACCGTCGACGAGCAATTGGATAACCTGTCGAACGGTCAACCTGAGGACGAATCGCAGCTTGAGCCGCGTCCGCCGGTCATTACTTTTCTCGGGCATGTCGATCATGGCAAGACATCGCTGCTGGATAAGATCATCGGCATTGACGTGGCCAGCGGTGAAAGCGGCGGCATTACCCAGCACATTCGCGCCTATCAGATAGAGCGCGATGGGCGGCGAATCGCCTTTGTCGATACGCCGGGGCATGAAGCGTTTACCGAAATGCGCGCCCGAGGAGCGAATGTTACGGATATCGCCGTGCTGGTGGTGGCCGCCGACGACGGCGTTATGCCCCAGACGGAAGAAGCGATCAGCCACGCGAAGGCCGCCGGCGTGCCAATCGTGATTGCACTCAATAAGGTGGATCTGCCGGGTGTCAACTACGATCGGATTTACACCCAATTGGTCACGGCCGGCTTGCAGCCGACCGAATGGGGCGGCGATGTGGAACTCGTGAAGTGCAGCGCACTGACGGGTCAGGGCATCGATGAACTCATCGAAACATTGATGACCATCGCCGAATTACACGAACTCAAAGCGAATCCGCATCGCAAGGCGATCGGCACCTGCTTGGAAGCAGAGTTGCACGAAGGACGCGGCGTCGTAGCAAAATTGCTCGTGCAGCGGGGCACGCTCAAGGTGGGCGATGCCGTGGTCTGCGGCATGTCCAGCGGCCACATCAAGGCGATGTACGACACGCTCAACGGTCGCAAGAGGCTCGATGCTGCCGGCCCTTCGATGCCGGTCAACGTGACCGGTCTGGACATCGCTCCCGGTGCCGGCGACAAGTTCTATGCGATGGATGAAATCGGTGCCGCCCGCGACATCGCCCAGCGACGACTCAGCCAACAGCGAGTCGCAGCGCTTGGTGCCGCGCCGGTCCATGTCACACTTGAAAACTTGTTCGACCGGCTCGGCAAGCAAGAAGTGCAAACGCTCAATATCATTCTGCGGGCGGATGTGCGCGGATCGATCGAAGCAATCTTGAAAGAGTTCGGCAAGCTCGAACATCCGGAAGTCAAAATCAAGGTGCTGCAAGCGACCGTCGGCGGCATCAGTGAAGCCGACGTGCATTTGGCCGATGCGTCGGATGCCGTCATCATCGGCTTCAATGTGGTGCCCGACGAAAAAGCGCGCGCGTTGGCCGACCAAAAGGGCGTGCAGATTCGCCGCTACGACATCATTTATCAAGTAACCGACGATTTAAGAAAGGCCCTGGAAGGCCTGCTCAAACCGGAGAAGCGCGAGGCCGATTTGGGCCGCGCCTTGGTGCTGCGAACTTTCAGCATTAGCCGGCTGGGGACGATCGCTGGCTGCCGAGTGCTTTCGGGCACAATCCAGCGAAACAGTCGTCTGCGTTTGATCCGCGAAAGCCGCGTCGCCGGCGATTACCCCCTGGATTCGCTGCGGCGCGAGAAGGACGACGTTAAAGAAGTCCGCGAAGGGCTTGAGTGCGGTATTAAACTGACCGGGTTTAATGACCTGAAGGAGGGGGATGTTTTAGAATGCTATCGTATTGAGGAGGTGGCGAGGACGCTGTAGAGGGTTCGGGGTTCAGGAATTTGGCCGCCGCAGTCTTCCGTAACTCTGATCGCTCTCCCTTGGTTCTGATTCCATATCCCTCACTCCCGTTGACTGAACGCTGAACCCTGAATCCTCCCCATGTCATCCCGCCGCCTGCTCAAAGCCGCCGAAGCAATTCGCGAAGTCGTCAGCATGGCGATCTTAGCGGAGATTCGAGATCCGCGCGTAAAGGATGTGACCGTCACGCACGTCGAAGTTTCGCCCGACATGCGAAATGCAAAAGTTCACGTGTCGGTGATGGGCGACGAGCGACAACAGAATCTGAGCTTGCGCGGGCTGCAAAGCTCGGCAGGCTTTTTGCAAGCGAAGATCGCCGAGCGGATCGACACCCGCTACACGCCGCGGCTGATGTTCGTGCTTGACCAAGGCGTGAAAAAGTCGATTGAAATTGCCAGAATCTTGAAAGAAGTGCTCCCGCCAGAAGCAGAGCAAGACTTCGATTTAGAGGCACGCGAAATAGAGGCACACGACGACGAATAGTCGCAACCAACTTAGAAAAGGCAGCAGAGACGGGAAGAATGGAAAACGGAAGAAACAGGGCGGAGCGAGGCCGATGGGCCCCCTCTCCCTTGCTCCCATTCTCCACGGTTCTCATTCCTGCCCCCCTGAACCCTGAACCCCGATCCCTCCATGTCTGGTTCCAACCGCGGACCGTTGATTAATAAGTTGTATAAAGTGCTTAAACAGCACTATAAGCCGGTGGCGACCGATCATCGACCGCTGCTGGAGCAAATGCTGTTTGCTTGCTGCTTGGAAAACGCGCCGTTTGACAAGGCGGCGAAGACCTATGAGCATTTGGCCACGTCGTTTTTTGACTGGAACGAAGTGCGCGTCAGCACGGTCAATGAATTGGCCGAGGCGATGCGCGAGCTGCCCGCTCCCGAGTCGGCCGCATCAAATTTGAAGCGGCTCTTGCAAACGGTGTTCGAATCGACCTACTCGTTTGAGTTGGAGGAAATAAAGAAGCAAAATATCGGGGCCGGCATCAAGAAGTTGGAAAGCCTGGAAGGGTCGACGCCATTTGTGGTGGCATTTGCGACTCAGCATTCTCTCGGAGGGCACTTCATCCCTCTCGACCGCGGCGCGCTCGATGTGCTATTCATCGTCGGCATCGCCACCGAGTCCGAGCGACAATCGGGCAACGTCTCCGGCCTGGAACGGGCGATTCCCAAAAACAAAGGAGCGGAATTCGGCGCGCTGCTGCACCAATTGGCCGCTGATCTGGTGGTAAGCCCGTTTTCCCAATCGGTGAAAAGCATTTTGCTGGCCGTCAATCCGACCGCGAAAGAACGGTTGCCCAAGCGCGGCCAAAAGAAAGAAACGCCTCCGCCACCGGCCGCGCCGGTGCAAGTTGCTGCAAAATCCTCCGAAAAACCAACGGCTCCCAAAGTCGGCCAGAACGGTGCCACGAAGTCCGAGAAAGCCGGCACGAAAGCCGACCTCGCCAAGCATGGCAAGAAGCAGGCTACCACAACAGAAACGACCAAAGAAAAACCAACTGGGCGGAAACCTACCTCGGCAAAGCCCCTCGCCGCAAAGCCGGCGGTCAAGTCTGCCCGCCCCACGAAGGGGCGTGAATCGACCGCTGCGCGGCCCGCCGCGAAAAAATCGGCCAGCAAGCAACTCGCCAAGCGCAAACCGCGGTAAGATTTAGGTTAGAGAACGATGGAATCGGGCAAACGATTCCCCCGGCGAATTGATTTTCTATGCGGCGATCGATGGCCAGCAAAAACATGATGCGTTTTTCCGTCGCCCTGTGGATGGCTTTTATTTCGTGGGTGACAGTCTGCTCATCGCCACCGGCTGTTGCTTCGCCGACAGCCACTCAAACGCTCGACGATGCCATCGAGCCACTCGCGCCGAAAGTCGCTCGCACGGAAGAAGACGAAGACAAACTAACGGCTGCCGCGCTGTTTTCCGCCGGACGGACACTCGAACAGCGGCAAAAGCTTCCTGCAGCCTTGCGGCGCTATCAACGCGCGCTCCGATATGCGCCGGATGCAAAGCCAATCTTGCGAGAAATGCTGCCGTTGGCGTTCAGTCTGGAACGCCGTGACGTGGTGTTGCGTTTTCTGACGGCGCATCTCGACGAAACAGGCATCAGCGACCCATTGTTGCTGCGAGCCGCGGCGGAATATTTGGCTGAAGAGGGCAATTGGTCGGCGGCGCTCAAACTCTATCGGCAAGTTGAGCTTTTGTTGGCCGGTGACAAGCCATCGCCAGCACAAGTGCTGGTGCAGTTAGAACTAGGCCGATTGAACTTCTTGAGAGGCAACTACGCCGAATCGGCGGCGGCTTACCAGCAAGTGCTGGACGCCTTGTCGGATCCGAAGAAATTCGGCCTCGATCCAAAGACGCAACGGGCGCTGGCGGGCGACGATGGCGAACTTTTCGAACTTATGGGCTCCGTTTTTTTGGAAGCCAAGCGTCCAGAGCAAGCGCTGCAGGCCTTCACGATGCTGGATCAGCGAGATCCCGACGGCGCACGGCGGTCGTTCAATGCTGCTCGCGTGAAGCTCGTCACCGGAAATCCACAAGCCGCGCTCGACGAACTCCAGAAATTCTTCGACGCCAAACAGCCGCCAGAAACGACGACACCGTACGAGGTATTGGCTGAAGCGCTCAAAGAGTTGAACCAATCCGATCAGCTTGTATCGCGATTGGAGGTGCTACGCAAGTCACAGCCAGAGAGCGCATCGCTCGCCTTTTATTTGGGCGAAGAATATCGCCAAGCCTCGCGCTGGCAGGACGCCGCTGCGCTGTTCGAAGCGGCCATTGCTGCCCGACCGACGGCGGATGCTTACCAGTCGCTGTCGCAGGTTTATTGCCATACGGGCGATGCCGCCGCCATGTTGAAATTGTTGGTCAGCGTGGCGGAAAAAACTGGTTCGCTCTCGGCACTAGGGGGCGAGTCGATTGCACTCATCAAAAACGAAAAATTGCTGGCCAAGGTTCTGGCCGTCGCAATCGAGCAACACCGCGAAGCCCAGGCCAACGATGCCGCCGCGCTGCGCGTGGCCGCCCTGTTAGCTTCGGAAGCCAAACGCTGGGACGATGCCGAAAGGCTGATGAACCTGGCAATCCAAGCGGACCCCAGCGCGACCGCTGGCTTGCTGATAGCATGGGGGATCGATTTGTTTGTCGCGGAAAAATATGATCGCGCGGCTGCTGTCTTTCAACGTGGCATCGACGAAATAGCCGTTAAGGATGAAATTGCGGCTTGCAGCTTCTATCTGGCTGGAGCGCTAGAAATGGAAGGTCAATCGGACGAAGCGCTGGCGGCCGCCCAACGTGCCGCCAAGCAGAAGCCCGACGACCCCATGTTCGCCAGTCGTCCGGCGTGGATCTTGTATCATGCCAAGCGATACGATGACGCCGAACTTGCCTACCAAACATTTTTGGAGAAATTCAACGACGATTTTTCAACCCCCGGCGCGCGGGAGATGGTCCAGCAAGCGAATCTGGTGTTGTCGAATCTCTCCGTGTTGCGCGGCGACCAGTCGCAAGGGGTGGAGTATCTGGAGCAAGTGCTCGATGAGTTTCCCAACGACATCGGAGCGAATAACGACTTGGGGTACCTCTGGGTCGATGAGAATCGGCACTTGAAGCGCGCCCATCGCATGATTCAAGTCGCTGTCGCCAACGAGCCTGAAAACGCGGCCTACCGCGACAGCCTTGGCTGGGCGCTGTTCCGCCTCGGACGTCTTGCGGAAGCGCTCGAAGAGTTACAGAAGGCCGTGGAATTAGAAAAGGCCAACGGCAAAGGCCCCGATCCGACGGTGCTTGACCATCTAGGCGATGTTTATCAAAAACTCGGGCGCATCGCGGACGCGCGAGTGTCATGGAAGCAGTCGATCGAAGGATATCAGCGCGAAAAAGAAACCGACAAGATTAAGCCCGTCGAGCAAAAGTTGAGGGCATCCGAGAAGCCCCCGCCCAGCGGCGACGGCAGATGAATCGTGGATCACGCGGATTCTCGCGGATGGTTGGGAAGTTTCTAGCGCTGGACGCTCATAGTCGCCGATCGATGGCTTTGCTCATTGTTGCTCGATAGCGTTCGTTGACGTTTTAACTTCATTCGTTCCATCGGTTCGTGCAAATCCACATCATCGGCGGGCGACTCGTTCCATTTCCACAAACACTATCTAGCAATCAAGGCTAACTCCGATGGCAGGTCATTCTCATTGGGCAAATATCGCTCGTAAGAAAGCACTCGTTGACAATAAACGCGGCAAGCTTTGGAGCAAGCTGGCCAAAGCGATCATTGTGGCCGCGAAAATGGGCGGCGGCGACCCCGATGCCAACTTGCGGCTACGATACGCGATCGACGCCGCGCGAGCCGTCAGCATGCCCAACGACAACATCAATCGCGCCATTAAGACGGGCACCGGCGAACTGCAAAGCGGCAACCTGGAGGAATCGATTTACGAGGGCTACGGTCCAGGCGGCGTCGCCGTCATGTGCGAGATCCTTACCGACAATCGCAATCGTACAGCTCCGGAAATCCGCAAGATCTTCGAACTGCATGAAGGCAAGCTTGGCGCTACGAACTGCGTGGCGTGGATGTTCGAGCGCAAAGGAGTGTTCCTCGTAGGCAACGACAGAGTCGAAGAAGATCGCTTGATGGAGATCGCGCTCGAAGCCGGCGCCGACGACGTGAAACACGTTGAAGGGAAGTTTGAAGTCGTTTGCGACGCCACGCTGTTTGGCGCGGTTGCCGACGCGCTAAAGGCCGCCGGGTTGGAGCCGGAATCGAGTCAACTGGCGCGGATCCCAACGAATACAGTGAACGTCGAAGACCCGGAAATCGCCCGCAAAGTGCTGAAGCTAATGGAACAACTCGACAATCATGACGATGTGCAAGGTGTGGCAGCGAATTTTAACATTCCCGATGAAGCGATGGAACAAATTGCGGAGTGATCGCCTAGCAATTGCAGAGCTCGTACGATTGCTTTTGAAACACGGGAGAAGGAGGGAAGGGGAAAGCGAGAGAAGTTTTCGTCAGTCGCTTTCGGCGTTTCCCATTCACCGATTCCTGCCATCTCCTTTTCTCGTGAGTGGTGAAGCGTGGCGAGCGCGTTTTTTCTCGTAGAGCCGCTCGATCAATTCTTCGTAGCCTGAGACCGTTCGTTCAATCGACCAATTTTGAACCATCTGTTGCCGCGCAGCAGCCCCAAGTCGCTGGGCCATGCCGGGGTTGGTAAACACCTCTAAAACGCGTTTAGCAAGCAGATTTACATCGCCAGGCTCGACCAGAAACCCGGTTTGCCCTTCCAGTACGGCTTCAGGAATTGAACCGACGGCCGTGGCCACCACCGGCTTGCCCGTGGCCCCGGCTTCAAGAATCGAGACGGGGTTTGCCTCGATCTGCGAAGTCAGCACGAACACATCGAGCAAGCTCAGCAACTCCGGCACATCGGCGCGACGGCCGACAAAATGTGTTTGGCCACCGAGACCGAATCGACTGGCGAGAACCTCCAATTCGGCGCGCCGCGGGCCATCGCCGATTACCAAAAAATGCGC
Source organism: Pirellulales bacterium (assembly GCA_020851115.1). Lineage (GTDB taxonomy): Bacteria > Planctomycetota > Planctomycetia > Pirellulales > JADZDJ01 > JADZDJ01. The sequence goes on along the minus strand of JADZDJ010000016.1, from coordinate 40,949 downwards.
CTCCGGCAGTTGCCGCACCACGCGAGCGGCCATCTGCAAGAACAGTTCATGATTCTTCTCCGGCCGCAAGACGGCGACAATGCCTGCAACTGGCGTTCCCTTGGGAATTCCCAGTCTCGCAAGCATTGCCGCATTTTTAGGCCGCGGATGAAAGGTTTTGAGATCGACGCCGTTGGGTATCACTACCACGCGGCGGCTCGGCAGTTTTTCCTGCTCCGCCAAATAGCGTGCATGGCGACCGGCGACCGCCACGAACGCATCGGTCAGTCCAGTCAAGCGACGGTTCAAGAACGTGATCTCATCGGGCCAACCGGTTGAATGCAACGCCGAGATCACCACGGGCACTCTCGCCCGCGCCGCTGCCAGTCGGCCCCAAAACATTTTGTCTCCCGCGCCGACGGTGATCACCGCGTCGACTTGCCGCGCGCGAAGCAGCCGCGTCAATCGACCGAGTACGGCCACATCATACTTGTGCCTGAGCAAATCGTGATGCACCGGAACTTCATCCGCGATTTGCTCGCCCAACGCGCCCATTGACTTCAAACAGCACAACTCCGGCAAAAACCGCGCCCGATCCATTCGCCGGAGCAAGTTGACGAGCAGCGTTTCCGCCCCGCCCACTTCCAGCGTCGTAATCACAAACATCGCCCGCAGTGGGCGATTCGCTCTCTCAACGCCAGAATCTTGCTTGACGAGGTTTATTGCGGTAGCCATTGATGCCGTTTGTGAAGTCACGTCCTATGCACGTTGATTTGCTGTCTCACGATGAATTACGCGGATTTAGCACGAGCTTCGTATCTGCGAAAATTGCGCGTTATCCGCGATTGCTCGTTCTAATCGACGCTCAAACTTACTCGCCAAAACCGCGCAACTCCCTGCCGCACACTCCCAAGCAACTTCTCTTTTTCGCTCTCCGTGAAAATCCAAGTCGTCTTGATTGCCACGACGGCCGTCGCCATCAATCCCACCAGGGCTACCCAAAGTCCGAAGCCAATCGTCACCGGCAACAGCGCAACGATCAGGGTCGATTGGTCGACGCGCATACCCAATCGTGCATCGAACAGAAAGATGATTCCTAGCGCCACCGCGTTCGCCGCCGCGGTGGCCAGCACAGCGCCGAGCAACCCATAGTGAGGCAGCAGGAGTAGATTCAAACCGACGTTGATCACCAATCCAACCCCCAGCGCCACACAGCCCAGCCGCGCCCGTTCGGCACACCACAAATAGGTTTGAGCCATTGTCGTCAGTCCAAGCCAGGCGCAATAGGTTAGTGTCCACGGCAACACTTGCCTGCCGCCGCTGAATTTGCCGCGCAAGACTACATCGAATAGCACGGGCGCGGCGAGCAAGATCGTTATCGAACCGACAAACAGCAATAATGCCAGCAGTTTGATGGATAGATTCAATCGCCGCGCGACTTCCGCTCGTCGTCCCGCTTCCCAATCGCAGCTCAAGTGCGGCAGCGTGATCGTCGAAACCATGGTTGCCACCGATACCAGCAACAACGGCACCACGCGCGAACTGTGATAATCACCGACCATCGCCAGAGGATCGATTGTCGTCGAAAAGTGAACGATCATCCAGCGGTCGACGACTTCAAACAAGTTGAACAGCAAATTCGTCACCCAAACCCATGCGGCAAAGGGCAGCAGCCGCGACCAAAATGCCGACTGTTTCGCTGCCGACTGCTCGTTCCACCAGCAGCATGCCCCTCGCGGCGCAAGCGGACTGCCATTTTGCCAGTTGCGCGCCAACACCCACGCCGCTACCACAAACACGAGCAAGCAGGCCAGCCCATAAGCTACAACCATTGCCACCGCTTCGCTTTTCCAGAATAACAGCAAGGTGATGCTCATTGTCGCAAACAACAGACTATTCAAAAACTGCAACACCGACATTGCTCGGCCCATGCGCAGCGCGGTAAGCAGTTCGGTCACGAAATTGAAAACCACCACGGCCGCTAGACTTGCCGCCAGGGCCAGCACCAGGTGCGCCTGATCGGCCCGCCCAAACACCAATAGCGAAATCTGAGGCGCAGCCATTGCGATAACAGCCACTGTCACTACGGTCAGAGCCGCACAAACCGCCGCGGTACGACGCAGCAGCATCGGCAACATGCCACGCTGCCGAAAATGCTCGACATATCGCCCGAAACTCCCCGGTAAACCGAGGACCGCCAGCGGCGCCGCTAACGTCAAGAAGCTAAAGGCCAAATCCCATTGACCAAGTTCATCCGGCGACAGCCAGCGGCACACGAGTATGCCACGGACAAATCCGATTCCCCGCTGCAACACCGCCAACACGAGTAGTGCCACGACGCTTTCCGCCAGTGTATCGTGTCGTACCGCGGACTTCGTTTTCGCGGCGACCGGGACCGTGGGCTCCGCGGCAGGCTGGCTTAGGGGTGGTTCGAGAACGATGGACATTGCAATGAACAGGTGGGTGGGTGAAGGGGAAACGAGTGAACGGGTCATCGAGCGAATTGCTGTGGAGCGCTCGGTTTCGTAATCGACGGCTGCTCTCACCCATTCCGTCGAACTATTTTCTCGTGGTTTCCATCCGCGTGTGTCCCGCTCGCCATTCGCGCGCCACCTGCAACCCGCGTTTGGCCCAGCCGCGCATCTGCCGTCCTGCGTTCCAGGCCGCGTAGCGGAGACGCGCTTCGGCGGTCTGTGGAACGACGCGGACGGCGAACATTTCATGGCGCTGTGCGCCCAAATGAGCCTTGTAGGGTTCGTCGCCGCGCAAGAAGTCGTAGGTGGTAAAGCCACTTTCCAGGGCCGCTCGAATCGCCGTCGAGTTCATCAGTTGCCCCGGCTGCATCGACAACCGATCGGGGTCGATGCCCGACTGATAGCCGCACATGGTCTTGCCGCTGAGTAAAACGTAATCGGCCGCCAGTGGCTTGCCATCCATTTCGAGCCAATAGATTCGCGCTTGTCCGGCAGCCGCCAGGCTTTGCCAAACGTCGCGATGAAATCCTGAGAATTGCTGCGAACGAAAACATCCCGGCAAGCCACGACTTTGCCAGCGGCGCTGGTGCAGATCGACCAAGATGTCGAACGCCGATTCGGCGTCGCAGTCGCGCGGCGCGGTTCGTAAGATCACTTTGCCCGATTGAATCCAGGTTCGGTCGGCATTACGCAGCCGATTTCGGTGCTGTTTCGAGCGCGTTGCCAAGTATTCGTCCCAGGTCGTTGGCAGCGGCACTCGCCAGCAGCTTGCCGCCGCCTCGCGAATCGTGCGGTTGCCGCACGCTTCCAGCCGATTCAACAACTCCTGGGCCATTGAATCGTCGGGATCCAGGGGAGTGAGTTCCAACCGGTCCCAATGTGCATCGGCCGCGTTGCCCGGCGATGCATTGGCCGCCATCAGCCATTGAGTAATCGCGTCGGCAACTTCTCCTTCGTGCTCGCGGCGGCACAAAATGCTTGGATATTCGGAGCAAACTTCGCCGCTGCCAAGAAACCGCACCAGTTGCGTTCCGGTGCGCGTCCGCTGTCGATACCACGGCGCCACGGCCACGAGCTGCTGTTGCTCGCTCCACGCCGCCAGCAGCAACAATTCTCGACCGGCCAGCGGACGTCCGTCCGCGCCGCACCCATAATATCGCCACCACGCATCAAGCCACCCCCAAGCGCGAAACGCTACGCCGCGGGAAAGCTCGTTCCATGTTGACTTGACAGCGGCCAGAGAATCGAAGTTGTCGTGACGGGTGATGTACATCGGCGCGGCTGGCTGGCTGGTGATCTTGTTTCTGGTCGTCCGGTAAGTGGCGAATCGAAAGCGCAGTCATAGCCGCAGATGCCTTTCCAAAGACTGAAACCAAGCATCAGACAACCAGACACTATCCGACTCTGCTTCGTACTGAAACATTTCTCCATAACCCGAAGAAAGCAAATGATTTCGGGAGATTCGCCACGAATTCATGAATCTCACGGCCAAGAGAGCTAGTCGCGATTCGGCAACGCGCGCCAAAAATGCAACACGACGATGTGTTTCGTCAACGTGGACGCGACGATGTGCGTCTTTACATTCCATCGGCGTCGAATCGTGCGGCCGCATCGTAACTTTCATGCGGTCAAACACTTACGACATCGCGGCGCGCCGGCGAACGCACAACGCCGGTCCGACGGTATTGGGTTTGCTTTTCCAATGGGCTGATGCCAGCGGGCATCGGCGCGAGCCGTACTTTCCCACTGGGCCGGCGATTGAAACCAGCGTCGTCTTTTCTATTCCCAACTTCAACTGGTTCGTTTGGTTGCCGAATGGTGGTTCTCACGCTCCGCGAAAGGGAATCTGCTCGCAAAGCGAACCATCGACATTAGACCGACCCACTACCATCGAATTCACAGGAATCCGTTGTATGTCCAATCGCCAAACCTCCACGATTACTCCGTCCGACATTTTGGTGGTCTTGCGACATTACCAGCGCCGCTGGATCGTACCTGCCATCGCCGTCGCGCTCGCCGCCGCCGCGTATGCACTTGTCAAGCCCGCCTCTTGGGAAGCTTCCCAAGCGCTCATCGTTCGCGATGAAGCGATGGGGGCGCCCATCCGTCCCGGCAAGTTCCAGCAACTTGAAGACATGAAAACCGTACAGGAAACCATCCTCGAACTTGCCCGCGGTCGCAGCGTCTTGCGTGCAGCGCTGGCAGAAATCGGTCCCGATTCCAAGCACGACGCCAGCAAACCCTGGCCTACCGAAGCCGCCGTGTCAGCGCTTGCCAAGATCGTCAAGCTCGCCCCGCCCAAAGGGGCCGAATTTGGCAAGACGGAAGTGTTCTATCTGCGGGTCGAAGCCGAATCATCCGCGCGAGCCGTCGCGTTGGCCAATGCGATTTGTCAGCACCTCAAGGCCCGCTCGCAAGAGCTGCGCGATCAAAAAGCTGGTGGGCTCGTGGCCGAACTAAACAAGACGGTCGAACTGGCACAAGTCGATCTGAATACAACGACAAGCGAATTGACCACGATCGAAAGCCACGTCGGCAGCGATCTCGGCGAGCTGCGCGTACTGGAAGAAGTCGGTGGAGGCGACAGCCCGCTCCGCCGTTCGATCAATGAAATGCAACTCGAATTGCGTCAAGCCAAGCAAGCCATCGATGCCAACCGAGAATTGCTGTCGCTCTTAAAGTTGTCAAAAGCCGACACCAACTCGCTTGTCGCCGCGCCGAACCGCTTGCTCGAAGCCCAGCCCGTATTGCGTCGTCTAAAAGATGGCCTGGTCGATGCCCAGATTCGCACGGCCCAACTTTCCGGAAATATGTCGGAATCACACCCCCTTGTCGTCGCCGCGAAAATTTCCGAAGGGGAAATCGCCGACCATGTGCGTCAAGAACTCGATTCGGCCATTCGCGGCAGTGAAGTCGAACTGCGCCTGTCGCAAGACCGGGCCGACGTGCTCGAACAGCAACTAGCCGACGCCCGCTCGAGGCTATCGAAACTCGCGGACATGCGGGCCGAATATGCCAATGTCGTGGCGGAGCGCAATCGTCGCGTCGATATTTTGAAAACCGCCGAACAGCAACTTTCCGAAGCCCGAGCCAGCCAGGCGGCGGCCCGCACGACCAGCGTCATTACCGCCATCGATGGACCGGTACCGGCCGACGACCCCGTCGGCCCGAGCAAGACCGCGATCATTGCTGCTGGCGGCTGCGGAGGTCTCGTGTTGGGCTTTGCCATCGTGTTTCTCACGGTGCATTCGGTGCCGTCGGCCGCATCGGAACAGGCGGCCTTCGGTGCGGAAGTTTTTCCGGCCATTCCAAGAAAACGAACGTCGAGTCGCCTCGGCGATCTCTACAACGCCGGGCTAAGCTTGAAACAAGCGCTATCTGGCGGGTAACCATCCGCCGATTTCGCAGAGATGGCTGGATCGCGGACGATTCGCATCAATGGCCTAGGTCCACAAGCGAATCGACGTACAAGTTGATAACTTGGTGAATTCTGCAAACGGTTAGAACCAGTGGCGACGCGCTCCGGCGCTCGCAATCGTCCCGATGGATTTTTTCGTCATCCTTCTTGCCGTCATCGCGCTAGTCTGGCTTGTCGCTCTGATGCTGCGCGCCTCGCTGGTGGCCGGCAGTTTGATGCTGCTCATTGGCGGCACGCCGTTTGGCTATGCTTATTGGAATGCCGGCACGCCGCCACTGACGATCGACCGTCTGCTGGCGTTGCTCCTCGTGGTCATGTATGCCGTTCACCGCCAACTAGGCTGGACGGATCCCAAGCCGCTCGTACGCGCCGACTGGTTGATGCTCGCGTTTCTCGCCGTCCTTACTTTCAGCACGTTCACGCACGATTGGCGGTTTCAGCAGTTCAAACCGGTTTTCAAGCTGTTTCAATATTTTGCAATTCCCGCGATGGCCTATTGGGTCATCCGTCAATCGCCGCTCGACGAACGCAAAGCACGGTGGATCTTCGTTGCGATCGGATTGCTGGGCGTTTACATTTCGTTAACGGCCATCGCCGAGCTGCTCGGCTGGCACTGGGCGCTGTTCCCCACGCATCTTGCTTCACCCAAGCTCGAATTCTTCGGTCGCGCCCGCGGCCCGCTACTCAACCCCGCCGGCAACGGCATTTTGATCACCCTCTGTCTTGCCGCCGGTCTCACTTTCTGGCAACGCGCCCCTCAATGGACTCCTCACGCTCCGCGCGAGGACGAACTGCAACGTGACTCGCCATTCCCAACAGACTCCAAGAGCGACGCTCATCGCGCGTCCAGCTTCACGCGGAGCGTGAAGGGTGCATTCGTTGAGCGCTGCGGACAATTATCATTGCTTGCGTTCGCGGCGCTTTCGATGACCGCCATCTATGCCACCCTCACGCGCAGCGCCTGGATCGGCGGCGCACTCGGTCTGGGCATTTTCATTGGTCTTTCCGCTCCCGTGGCATGGCGCAACCTGCTCATTGCCGCCGGAGCCGCCGGAGTCCTCATGGTCGGCATTGCCAAATGGGATCAAATCTGGAACCTGAAACGCGACGCGGATCTCGACGCATCCGCCTCGGTCGAATCCGCCCAGCTTCGTCCACTATTGGCAAAAGTCGCCGGGAACATGTTCGCCGATCACCCATTGGTAGGATGCGGCTTCGGCCAATACGATCGCGAAAAACTGCCTTATCTCGCCGACCGCACGGAAACGATGCCACTCGAAAAAACCAAGCCGTATATCCAGCATAATGCCTTTCTCGCTCTGCTCACCGAAACTGGCCTCCTTGGAGCTGGGCTGTTCATCGCACTACTCGCATCTTGGACATTAGCCGCTTGGCGGTTGGCGCGAAATCAAACGTCGCCGCTTTGGATGCGCCAAGTCGGCATCGTCTTCATGGCACTGCTGGGCGCCTACCTCCCCAATGCCAACTTCCACGACACAAATATGATCGAGATGATGAATGTCTGGCTCTTCACCATGGGAGGCTTGGTAATTGGCGTTTACGCCACCGAAAAATGCAACCACGCACAAACAAGCCTGTCAGCAGACGCAGGTCGATATCCACGGAGCAGAGCGGAAGACGACGCCGCGACCGCCTCAGCGGTAACCGCCTAACGCAAGCGACCAATCCACAGGACACGAAGCGATGGCTCGTTCCAATGAAAATGTGACAGTCGTAAGCCAGGAAACGCCTTCTTGGGATACTTTCTACGATCTTGATGTTTCATATTTTTGAGGCGCTCCAGATCTTTCCTGGCCAGTAGATAAAGGAGACCATTCAGGGAAGCTAGTATGTGCTAGTGATACTCGCACATCCCCGTCAGCCGCAATCAATTCCTCGCGCGCTAAGTCTACCGTTTGTTTTCAGATTGCCAGCTTCTCTTCACTCACACTCCCGCAAAAACTCCCGCGTCGCTTCGCTCCGCGGGGATTCAAAAATCTGCTCCGGCGGCCCGCTTTCCGCGACGCGGCCTTCATGAAACACATGCACTGTCTTGGCCACTCGCCGGGCAAAGCTCATCGCGTGCGTCACGACGATCATCGCTTGCCCCTCGCGCGCGAGGTCTGCCATCACGTCGAGCACCTCGGCCGTCATTTTCGGATCGAGCGCGCTGGTCGGTTCGTCAAAGAGCATCGCCCGCGGCTGCATCGCCAGCGCCCGCGCAATCGCCACGCGTTGCTGCTGGCCCCCCGATAGCCGATCGGGCCGCGACTCCAGCTTGTCCGCCAATCCCACGCGCTCCAGCAGTGCCGTCCCGCGCGCGACCGCTTCCTCGCGCGCCAGGCCAAGCACTTTCATCGGCGCTTCGATGACATTCCCCAGCACCGACAAATGCGGAAACAAATTGAACTGTTGAAACACCATTCCTAGCTGCCGCCGCACGGCCAGCAGCGACGCCTGCGCTGCGCCGTCCCGCTCGCCCGGCTTGAGCACAAATTCCCCGACGTTCACTTTACCTTGTTGAAAAATCTCCAACCCATTCAAGCACCGCAGAAACGTGCTCTTCCCACCCCCCGAAGGACCAATGACCGCCGCCACCTCTCCTTCCTCAAGGACCAGGGAAACGCCGCGGAGCACCGCGAGCGTACCGTGATACTTGTGCAGATCGATAGATTCAATCATCGACGGAAGGCGAAATAAACTGGGACGTGTGGATACGAAATCAACACCGTCCATCGAATGGTTCAGTTGAACTTGTATCCTGGTATATCCGAGATACAACAGCCTAGTAAAGTCCGGATACGCGGCTGCCGAGGCGGAGGGTATCGCACGACCGAATAATTTTCGAAGCTGGAACGGCCGAAGCGAGAAATGCCAGGTAATTTGCTTGGCCGCATCCCTTTACCAATGCGCCGGGCTGTTCGGTTCGGCCGTCCAATTGGAAACAAGTGAAATGCTCTTGGATTCGCGGCAAAAGTCTTGCAATTCTGGTAGTCAGTAATTAGCCTCAATCGTATAGGTTTCATTCAAGAACGCGCCTTAAGGTCGACACCGCGAGCGTTGAGCATCGGCAAAGGCACGGGGACGATGGTTGCCCGTGCGCCGGGCCATCTTCAAACCGACTCCAAATGTTCGAGGTGTCGACCGGCGCAGGTTTTCGTCCTACGCGGTCGATTTTCTCTGAGACTTGCGGCCCGAGACTAGCGGCTGTCTCGGAAAGGCTGCGCGATTCGACCCTGATATTTGGCCCCCCGGAGAGTTTGCGACATGTCGCGCTGGACCGATTGGACATCTCGCACCTTCTTGGCGACTCGATCGCGGCGGCGACTGCGGCTGGGGGGCCTTGGCTCGGGCAGGCGTCGTACCAGCCGTGAAGCTCGGCGTCCGGCAAAGATGGAGTTGCTCGAAAGTCGTTGCCTACTGAGTGTGACCGCCAATGTAGCGACCGATATTCTAACCATTACCGTCGATAACAACGATGCGGTGGTCGTCAGTGAAAGTGGCGGAAACGTAAAAATCAACGGAATGGACCCACTCAGCGGAGTCCATTTGGCCGATCCGATATTAAAAATCTCGGTGACGGCCTCAGGCGACTATGCGAACACGATCGACTTGACGGCGATTACACAGGCCTCGTTCTCGTCGCTGTTGGTGGTCGTTCTTGACGGGGGTGACGGCAGCGATCAATATCTGGTCGATCAGAGCGGCCTATTGACGGTGGCCCACGCCACGATTGCCGACACCGGTGCGATGGGCAGCGACGCGCTGAGCCTCAGCACGTCCGCAGCCGGGCCAGAAACGATCGGCATTCATTCAGGCATCGTGCTTCGCGACAGCGGCGGCGCGGCTTCCTATGCTGGTATCGAGACCTTGCATGTGGATGGCTCCGTGGCTGCGGACACAATTTCAGTTTTCACCACTGCTGCGGGGGCGGTAACCGTGGCGAATGGAAATGGCGGCTTGGATGTATTTGCCGCAATCGATCTGACCGCAATCGGCGCTGCTGGGTTGACGATTGACGCCGGTGGCGACGGTGAGTCGCTAACGCTGAATGCGACCAGTGCTGGCTCCGTTGCCATCAGTTCGGCTGCGGTCCAGCGAACTGGTAATGGCGCGGTCCATTATTTGGGATTTTCGACGCTACAAATCGATGGCACGCCGCTGGCCGATACGTTCAACGTTGCCTCGACCGACAGTCTGACAACAACGACGATCAATGCCGCTGGCGGGCTGGACGTCTTTGGCGCGATCGATCTCACCACGATCGGCGCGGCCGGTCTCACGATCGATGCCGCCAACGACGGTGAAACCCTCACGCTGAACGCAGCGGTGGCGGGCACTTTGAACGTCAATTCCACGACTGTTCAACGCACTAGCAACGGCGCAGTGACTTACGGCGGCATGACCACGCTGGTGGTGAATGGAACGATGGGAGCAGACACCTTCAACGTCGCATCCACCGCCGCCTCAGTCACGACGAACGTTGTGGCGGCCGGCGGATTGGACCTATTCGGTTCGATCGATTTGCCCACAATCGGCACTTCGGGATTGGTGATCAACGCCGGCGGAGACGGCGAATCTCTCACGCTGAACACCGCGATCGCCGGAACGGTAACTGTCAATTCGACGGTCGTTCAACGGATTGGCAACGGCGCGATCAATTACTCGGGTCTTGCCAATCTGATCGTTACAGGAACTGGCGGCGCAGACTCGTTGAATGTCTCTTCCACTGCGGCGGCCACCGCGACAACGATCCAGGCCGGCGGTGGAATCGATCTGTTTACGGCGATTGGACTCGACACGATCGGTCTGGCAGGGCTCACCGTCCATGCGGGTGGTGACGGTGAGTCGTTGACGCTCAATGCCAGCACTGCGGGAATCGTTTCGGTTTCCAGCACCGCGGTCGAGCGCACCGGCAACGGCGCGGTGCATTACTTGGGACTCACAACGCTGCTCGTGAATGGCACGGCAGGAATCGACACCTTCAATGTCGCATCGACCGCCGTCGGAGTCTCGACGACCGTTGCAGCAGCCGGCGGATTGGACGCCTTCAGTGCCATCGACCTGACCACGATCGGCGCATCAGGGTTAACCATCAGCGCCGGCGGCAATGGCGAGTCGCTGACGCTCGACACGATGACGACTGGGACCGTTAATCTCAACTCGACGACTGTTCAGCGCAGCGGAAATGGCGCAATCAACTATGTGGGGTTGGCGAATTTATTGGTCAACGGCACCGCAGGCGTCGACACATTCAATGTCACCTCGACGGCTGCTGGAACGGCGACCACGATCGATGGAATGGGCGCCGTCGATCTCTTTGGCGATGTCGATCTGACTACGATTGGCGCAGCCGGATTGACAATCCATGCTGCCGGAAGCATCACGGCAAATGTCGCTTCGACCGGCACAATCCAGCTCAACGCCTCTAGCCTCCAGCGAGTTGGAAATGGCGCGTTAACTTACAGCGGGCTTGGCCTCATCACGGTCAATGGCACTTCTGGGGCCGACACCTTCAATATCGCATCGACCTCGGCTAGCACATCGATCCACGTTCTGGCCGGAGCGGGCCTCGACCTCTTGGGTGCAATCGACCTAACAACCATCAGCGCGGGAATCAACATCGACGCCGGCGGCAATGGCGAAACGCTGATTCTCAACTTGAACTCGGCCGGCGTCGTTTCGATTTCCGACTTCAACGTCCAGCGCAGCGGCGACGGCGCAGTGGGCTACTCTACTCTGGCAAACTTGCAAGTTGTCGGTACTGCGGTCAGCGACTCTTTCAATCTCATATCCACCGCGGCAGGAACTGCTACTTCGATTCAAGGGGCGGGCGGCGTCGACGTCTTCAGCGCCATCGCACTCACCACGATCGGTACGGCTGGAGTGACCATCGATGCGGGAGGCAATGGCGAAGCGATTACCTTGAACACAACGGCGGCGGGAACCGTTGATGTGTTCGCAACAACCGTGCAGCGCGCCGGCAACGGGCCGGTCAATTACAGCGGATTTGCAACGCTACAAGCCAATGGTACAGCGGGCACGGATACGTTCAATGTCGCATCCACTGCCGTTGGAACAGCCACAACCATCGATGCCGGCGCTGGACTGGATCTATTTGGCGCCATTGATCTCACGACCGTGGCCGCAAGCGGACTTGTGGTCGATGCCGGCGGTGATGGCGAATCGCTCACGCTCAACGTGACCGCAGCGGGCACGATCCATCTCTCGCCCGCGACGGTACAACGCGCTGGCAATGGGCAAGTCGCCTACCATGGATTTGCCTCTCTAAACATCAATGGCACAGCAGGAGCCGACACATTCAATGTCACCTCGACCCACTCTGCGACAGCTACCACGATCGACGCGCTAGGAGGGCTGGATGTCTTTGCGGATATCGATCTGACAACGATCGGTGCGGCCGGATTGGCAATCAACGCAGGCGGCAATGGAGAGACGCTGACGCTCAATACAACCGCGACCGGCATCGTCGATGTTACCGGCACCACGGTGCAGCGAATCGGCAATGGGTCGGTCAATTACAGCGGCATTGCCACGCTGATCGTCCAGGGCACTGCCGGAGCCGACGCGTTCAACATCGCTTCGACGGCTGCCGTCACAAACACGCGCATCAACTCTCTCGGTGGAACGGACCTGTTTGGCGACATTGACCTGACGACCATCGGCGCAGCCGGCCTCACGATCGACGCCGGCAACGATGCCGAAGCACTCACGCTTAACACGGCGACGACGGGAACCGTGGATGTTTCCGCAGCGACCGTTCAGCGAGTGGGAAACGGATTGTTGAATTACCTTGGCTTGGGAGCATTGACCATCGAGGGAACCGGCGGAGCCGACACATTGAATGTCGTCTCGACGGCAATTTCTACCGAGACCACCATCCATGCCGGCAGCGGCCACGACCTGTTTGGCGACATTGCATTGACAAGCATTGGCATCGCAGGATTAAACGTGGATGCCGGCGGAGATGGCGAAGCGCTCACGCTCAACGTGGCACTCACGGGTAGCGTAGACATCTCCAGCACCGGCGTACAACGCTCCGGCAATGGACTCATCGAGTATACGGGGCTGGCGACGCTGATCATCATCGGCACGCTGGGAGCGGACGCGTTCAACGTGGCTTCAACCGCCGACCCCGCGACAACGATCATCAACGCCGGCGGCGGAACCGACATCATTCACGACATCTCGCTGACGACGATCGGAACCGCCGGTCTGACCATCAATGCCGGGGCCGATGGCGAGTCGCTCACCCTGAATGCGACGACTGCAGGCGCAGTCACTTTGACCGACGCTCTTGTTCAACGTGCCGGCGATGGCGCGGTAAACTACACGGGATTGGCGCTACTCAACCTCAACGGCACGAGCGGAGTCGATACTTTCGACGTGCTTTCCACCAATGCCGCGACCGTGTATACACTAAGCTCCGGCGCGAGCAACGACGCAATCGTGCTTGGCGATGCCGGCTCACTGAGCGGCATGTTGGGTGCGATCACGATCCACGGCGAGAGCCATAGCGCATCGCCAACGACGACACTTACCGCAGGACCGACAAGCAATACCTTGCCCGTGGGAGATACGCTCCACTTCGACGACTCCGCGAATAGCGCCGGTGCAACTTATTCTCTGACGCCGATAACGTTCTTCCGTACCGGCATGGCGCTCGTTACGTTCGATACCTGCGAGTCGATCATCCTTGATGCCGGCGTGTTGGCAGATGTAATCGATGTGCAAGGTACAGCTTCGAGCGTCAATCTCATCGTCCGTGGAAACGGCTCGGGCGACACGATTACCTTGACGGCCAATGGCGACGCCAGCAACGTTTTGCTTGATGGAAGGGCTGGCGACGATATCGTGAACGTGCGGTCGGTTGCTGTCAGCAGCGTGGTAAACGTGGCCGGAGGCACGGAAGACGACACGGTGAACGTCGCCTCGGACGCACCCAGCAATCTGGGTACGCTCGATGGCATTGTCGGAGCGCTGCGGGTTGATGCCGATAGTGGCAACGACAAGCTCGTCGTCAGCGACAGCGGCCAAGTCGGCCTGCACAACAGCAGCGTCGAAGTGCTCAACAATCGCATTCGCGGATTTGCCGGCGCCAGCAACAATTCCGATATTCACTACGACTTCGACGGAAATCTCGAACTAACGCTGATCGGCTCAAATTCGCGCAGCGATAAATTCAGGGTACGGCTGCCGTCGAAACCGGGCCTGACGATGCGATTCGACGGCGGCGGCGGCACGAAAGACTGTGTTCGGATCGAAGGCACCAGCGGCGGCGACATGGTCCGCGTCGGCTCGTTTGCTTCAACCCGCGATTTTCGCTTGCAACAGGTGGAATGCTTGCAAATGTTCGGCTACGGCGGCAACGATACCCTCGATAATCGCGCCCCGGTTTCGTCACTGATCGATGGCGGCGACGGCGATGACACACTGCTCGGCTGGAGTAAAGTTGATGTCATCTTCGGCGGCGACGGCGTCGATATGCTAACGGGAAACGGCGGCGACGATTTCCTGTTTGGCGACCATGAATTCAACAATCGCCATCCGCGCGTCAAACATGCCGAAAACAACGACAATATGATGGGAGGCCCAGGAATCGATACGATTGTCGCGGTGAAAATCGATATCATCAGTGCCGGCGGCAACGTCGGCGACACGATCATTGGCAATTCCAAGGGAATTACCGCCGTCGATTGGCTGCGCGCCAGGTTCTTGACGTCCAGCAGTAAAAACGTGCAAAAGGCGATCAACGAAGCGCTTGCTCAGCCTTGCACGAAGTAAGCATCAAGCGGTGGCAATCCGTTGGCTCAGACGCGAAATATCCAGCGGATGACCTCTGCGAGCAACGATTCATCGCGGTCGCCGGTCGTCCACGGGCCGGCGGCGCCCCGCTGCTTTTTCTTGGATATCCGCGCGTCTTCAAGAAGTTTTGCCTGCTGCTCGTTGACGTGTTCAGCGGTCTGACTGCGCTGATGGACTGCGTATCCGCCGCCGTGAACCCAATCCAAAATTCGCGAAAACTCGTCCGCGTCGAACCATACACCGTGGTCCTTGCAATGGTCGATGATTACGCCGCTTGCTTCGAACTGTTTGTTCGGCATCAATTGGCCACAAACGGCGCAGGGACGATAGCGCCGGCCGCCGTCCGGAGGCGCCGCATCCACTTCGCCCGGACGAGCGATTGTGGCGATCAACCAGTCGGCTGGCGGCTGATCCTGTTCCGCCTGCGTCAGTGCCAATTGAAACGCTTTATGCCCCAGCCAAATTCCCGCACAGCGATTGCATTCCAAGATCGAAATCTCTCTCCAGGCGCGGCTCATGAGCTGGCGGCCTTCACATACAGGGCAGCGGAATTTCGTCTTTTCGCCAGCCGCCATTTCCGGATTGATTGCCTTGCCGCAATGATGACAAAACCGCGCCTTGTGGCTCACGCGAGCGGCACAGTGCGGGCAGACCGTATCCAAATCACGCTCGTGGAGCGTGAAGTCGGCTTCGCAATGATCGCAACTCAGCGATCCCTTGATCCGCGGCGCCCCGCAGTGCGAGCAACAGACGACGCGGGCGTCGAGTCCGATCGCCTGTTGAACCCGCAGCACCTTTCCGCACTGACAATGAAACTGTTTGCCGACGGACAACCCTTCGGCGTCATACTGGCGATTGCATTTTGGGCAGGCAACGAGGGTTCGCATGCTTCGTATTTCCGCAAAGCCACTAAAATCGTCAAGTCAAAGCTGGTGATTTTTGCAAGCAACGGCGACATCGAAGCCTGCCGCGCAAGCAACGAGGGAATCGGACCCTATCGGAAAATGGGTTCCATTGCTTCGCGGGCTAACGCGTCGGGCTAACATGGTGTCGCGATCAAAATCAAAGCCAGTTCGGTTCCGTTTGGCAAACCGAGTTGGTCGGTTGTTCTCGTCAAACAACGGGAGCGGATGGGAATCGAACCCACCAAACGTCGCGAGCGACGTTCCGCCGGTTTTGAAGACCGGGGCGGTCACCAGAGCCGCATTCGCTCCCAAGAACATGCCAGGTTTCTTCTCTTCCCTCTGCGATTTCTCGCCGGAGAGGACAAGGCGAGGGGGCGGCTAGCCGATCGCCGCTCTCAACTCGACGACCATGCCAGTATAAGGCATTCCGCCATCGTTCGACCACTAATTCAGCTTGAACTTTCGAGCGGCTATCTGCAAGTCCAGCGGCGCGATCTACCAACGATTGCCAACCTTGCATTGGCGCGGGGATTCAACTACCGTCAATTGGCATGGAAGCGGAATTTGTTCGCTGGCTGCGAGAAAACTTGCTGCCGTCGCCGATTTTGAAGCTAGGCCCCGGCGACGACGCGGCGATATTGGCCACTGCCGGGCGCGGAAACATCGTTGTCACGACCGACCTGATTGCCGAGGGGGTCGATTTCACTTCAGCCGCCGACCCTCAACGAATTGGTCACAAGGCGCTGGCAATCAACTTGAGTGATTTGGCCGCCATGGCGGCGCGGCCGCTGGCAGCGGTGATCGCCGTTAATTTGCCGCGAATCAATGGTGAGCAATTGGCCAAGCATCTGTATCTTGGACTATTGCCGCTGGCGGAGAAGCATCGGATCGCCATTGCCGGAGGCGATACAAACAGTTGGGATGGCCCGTTGGTGGTTGCCGTCACCGCGATCGGTGAAGTGACGCTGGACGGGCCGCTGCGCCGCCGCGGCGCGCTACCCGGCGACCGCATCATCGTCACTGGTAGTTTTGGCGGCAGCATCTTGGGACGGCATCTCGATGTCGAGCCGCGCGTGGAGGAGTCGATCCTGCTCCATCAGCGCTACGAATTGCACGCGGGCCTCGATTGCAGTGATGGATTGTCGCTCGATTTATCGCGCATCTGTCAAGAAAGCGGCTGCGGCGCCATCCTCAATCTTGATAAGATTCCGATTGCTGAGGCCGCCCATCGATTGGCCCGCCAGCAAGGCAGTGCAACCTCTGCGCTGGAGCATGCTCTGGGCGACGGCGAAGATTTCGAGCTGATCCTGGCCGTCGAGCCGCGATCGGCCGAGCAAATGATCGCCGACCAGCCGCTCGAAGGCGTCACGCTCACCGACATCGGCGAAATTGTACAACTGCCGGGACTGCGATCGCGCGATGCTGCCGGCAAAATCGAGCCGCTCCAAACTCTCGGTTACCAGCACGCATTCCAATAAAACTTCGCAACGAAAGGCAATCGATCATGGACCAAAGCAAAGTCGAAGCGTTTCAAAAACAGATGTTGAACACGATGAATAACGCCGGCCTGGCGCTGATGACATCGCTAGGACATCGCACGAAGCTGTTCGACACGATGGCGACGATGACGCCTTCCACTTCGCAGCAGATCGCCGCAGCCGCCAAGCTCAGCGAACGCTATGTGCGCGAATGGCTCGGAGCAATGGTCACCGGCGGCACCATCGAGTATGACGCGAAAACCGATCGCTACCGCCTGCCGGAAGAACATGCCGCTAGCCTCACGCGGGCGGCCATGCCAAACAACCTGGCGGGCATGATGCAGTGGGTAGCGGTGCTGGGCAATGTCGAAGATCGTGTACTCGCTGCTTTCGAGCACGGCAAAGGCGTGGGTTACGAATGTTATCATCGCTTCCATCAGGTGATGGCCGAAGAAAGCAATCAAACCACGGTGTCGGCATTGATCGACGCCATCTTGCCGCTGGTGCCGGGACTGGTCGCGCGGCTCCAGCAAGGGATCGACGTGCTCGATATCGGCTGCGGCAGCGGCCGGGCGATCAATGAAATGGCGACCCATTTTCCCAGCAGCCGATTCACCGGCTATGATATTTCTAAGGAAGGGACCGCGGCGGCCCAGGCCGAAGCGCGCGAACGCGGCTCGAACAATGCGCAATTTGAAGTGCGCGACGTGGCTAGCTTTCATCAGCCGGGCGCGTTCGATCTCATCACGGCCTTCGACGCCATCCACGATCAAGCCAAACCCGCCGAGGTGCTGCGTAGCATCGCCGTGTCGCTAAAGCCCGGCGGCATCTTTCTGATGCAAGACATCAAAGCATCGAGCCGGTTGCAAGAAAACCTCGATCACCCGCTGGGTCCGTTTCTCTATACCATCTCGTGCCTGCACTGCATGTCGGTCTCGCTTGCGGCCGGTGGACCGGGATTGGGCGCCGCATGGGGCCGTCAGCTTGCGCTTACAATGTTGAGCGAAGCAGGGTTCAAGGACGTCGAAGTGACAGAGTTACCGCACGATCCGATCAACTACTATTACCTGTGTCGCCCGGCGTCGTGACGGACGCGACATTTTCATGCCCTGGCACAAAATCACAAACGTCGAAGACTGTCCTCCCGGCCGCGGCATCGAAGCGGTTGCCGGCGAGCGTGTGATCGCACTATTCAACGTCGATGGTCAATTTTTCGCGCTCGATGGCATCTGTCCGCACCAAGGCGGATCGTTGGGGGAAGGCGAATTGAGCGGTTGCATCGTCACCTGCCCCTGGCACGGTTGGCAGTTCGACGTGCGAACCGGCCAACATCAACTGAGCCGCGCCTTGGTGCAGCCGCGGTTTGAGGCAAAAGTGGAAGCAGGAGCGGTGTGGGTGAAATTGGATGAAGGCAGCGAATCGTTGAATGGATGAGTTGGAGGTAGGGCAACGACGAGCGACGAGCAATGCACAGGCGAAACCTAAATATTCTCTTCTTCGCACCTCATTCAAATCCCCCCTTCACTCGGTCATCGATTGTCTGCTATCGTAATTCTGGGGCTTTCCACTGACCTGCACCACTGCGAGCCAGCCTCTTGATCGGCTATCGTTCGTTTCGCAATAGCGATCCGCCGCATTTGGCGGGGATCTGGCGGATGCGTTCCGGCCTGCGCAGTTATGCCCAGCCGATGACGGCAGCGCTGTTGGAGCGAATGGTCTTTGCCAAGCCGTATTTCGACGAAACGGGCTTGATCGTCGCCACCGAGGACGATCAGCCCATTGCCTTCGGACATGCCGGCTTCGGCCCGACCGACGACGAGTCGGCGCTCGACTACGAGTTCGGAGCATCGATTCTCATCGTCGTTGCGCCACACGCCGACGAAGCCGCCATCGCAGCCCAATTGATCGACCGCTGCGAGCAGTACCTGCGCCGCCGCGGCGCAAAAGTGCTCTATGGCGGCGGCATCAAGCCGCTCAATGCGTTCTATCTGGGGTTGTACGGCGGCAGCGAATTGCCCGGCATCTTGGATAGCGATCCGCAGCACCAGCAGTTTTTTCGCGCTGCCGGCTACCGCGAAATTGACCGAACCATGGTGCTGCACCGCGAGCTGACGAACTTCCGTCCCGTCGTTGACCGGCAACAACTGTTGCTGCGCCGGCGGTCGGAAGTTGACGCCGTCGACGATCCGCCCGCCAAGTCGTGGTGGGAATCGTGCATCTTCAATAGCATCTCCCGCGTGAAGTATACGCTGCAGCTTTGCGACCTGTGCGCTGCCGCGGCAGAGGCGACGCTCATCGACATGGAAATCTTCAGTCAAAGCTGGGGCGTGCGGACGGCAGGACTGATCGATGTGAATGTACCGGCTGTTTTCCGCCGTCAAGGCATGGCCGCGCGCCTGCTATGTGAAGTGCTGCGACGAGCGGCCGAGGAAGGCGTGGCACTGGTCGAGGTGCAAACGATGCGCCAGAATACGGCGGCGCTGGCGCTCTACAAAAAGCTTGGCTTTCGCCAGGCCGATAGCGGCGCCGTCTTCCGCAAAGAGTGACCGAGGCCACCCATCTCTTGTGCCTCGAATAGATCGATTCGCCATCGCTGCAATCGCCAATCCACGACCGACGAAGCTCGCAGGTTAGCCGACCAAACCGAATGTTACCGGCGAGCCATCCACGATTGCAAAGCCGATCTGCTGTGAATGCGCTTGTAACTTTTTACGGCGTCCACGGCGCTTACCCCTGCCCAAACATCATTCGCGTCACGTGGAAGAACACCGGCGCGGCGAAGCAAATGGAGTCGATGCGATCGAGAATCCCGCCGTGGCCTTCCACCAGCGTGCCGTAATCCTTGACGCCTCGGTCGCGCTTGATGGCCGACATGGTCAGGCCGCCGGCGAAGCCTAAAATGCTTGCCAACAGCGCCAAGCCGGCCGCTTGTTCGGGCCGAAGGGGCGGAATCGCCCACCACAGTGCGGCCCCCAATAGCGTATTGCTGGCAATGCCCCCGACGAAGCCTTCCCAGGTACGGTTTGGGCTGATGCTGGCGACCATGACGTGCCGGCCAACGAGCTTGCTCCAGATGTACTGTAGCGCGTCGCCCATTTGCACGACGAAGATGAAAAAGAACAGCAGCGGGTAGTTCGCTCCGCCGCGCGCATCGTAAGGAGTCTCTTGCAGCACCGGATGGAATCTAAGATACAACAGCGCCGGTGCAAAGCTCAGGCAATAGACGCAAATCATCAGCCCCGCTTGAATCTTGGCCACGCGCTCCAAATATCGTTTGAAATCGCCCGACAAGGCAATGCTCGTCGGCACGAAGAGGAAGGCGTATACGGGAATGAACACGTTATACAACTCGTAGCGGTCGAATCCGACCAGCAGGTATTGCAGCGGCGCAATCAACAACAGCGCCAGGAACAAGGTAAAGTGGTCCGCCGGCCGCGTCGGCGTAATCGTGATGAATTCACGCAGTGCATGAAACGAGATCAAAAAAAACAGCCCGACCGTCCACGCTTTGCCAATGAAAAATGCGGTCGCCAAGATGGCGCACATCGTCCACCATGCGCGAATCCGGAGGTTAAACGTGCGGACTGCCGCGGCGTTCAGGCCCGTGTCTGGATTGCGCTTGAGAAACTGCCCGACGATCGTGACGATCGTCAACAATCCCAGTACGCCGCAGACGAGAGAAAGTGTTCGCAGGTCTTCGTGCATGGGAGGCCAGTCGTAACCGCAGCAACGCGGAAATATCGGTTGGGCAGTTGACTTGGGAGGTAAGCGACGTTCGATCGACTGCAAAATTGACGAATTGGGAAGTGAATCTTACACGCGTAGCAATGCAGAATTTGAGTTTCAGGGGTTCACGTCTCTGCGTCTCAGCGGTTTAAGCTCCGCTCAAGCGTCTTTGAGCCGCACGACCGCTTCGCGGGCGCGTTTCAAAAAGTCGTTTTTCGGCTCGCCTTTTTCCAGCCAAATCGGCCGACCGAACGTGATGCAGCTCAACAGCGGCACAGGCAGCACTTCGCCGCGAGGGAGGATGCGGCTCATGTTGTCGATATGGACCGGCACAAGTTCAAGGTCGGGACGCTTCTTGCCCAAATAGTACAGCCCGCTTTTGAAGTCGCCGACCTCGCCGGTCTCGCTGCGGCCCCCCTCCGGAAAAACGATCAACGACTTGGAGTCCCCCATGGCGCGAATCATCGTGTCGATCGGGCTGCTGTGAACCTTAATCTCTTTGCGGTCGATCAACAGGACATCGAACACTTTGGTCGCCATATACTTGCGAATTGCGCCACGCTCCCAATAATCCTTGGCGGCGACGGGACGAGTGATGCTGCGCAATTCCAGCGGCAACAGCGACCATACGACCAGCGCATCGAGATGGCTCGTGTGATTGGCGAAGTAAATCCGCTGGCAGGTATCGGGCTGACAATCGACCCACCGCGCGCGGGCTCCGCTGATCAGTTTCGCGGCGGTGGCCAAAAATGTTCCGGTCATCCACAACACGGGGTCGCGCTGCACCGGCACGAGCCGACGAAAAACCGGCCGGGGAAGCGTCCTGGTCACACGAACAATGGGAAGTGAAAGCTGCATATTATCGCGATAAACTCTGCCCCCTAAAAGGCCCCGAATGCCAAGACACCGCAACCTGATGTGCGAGCGAAGGGGGTGGGTTTGATGGGGGGAATAATCTAAATTCGCTGCTCGCGCTGCGGCATATCGGGGGGTGGCGCCCGAGCGGGCGTCGTATCGCCCGACTCGTTGGTAGCCGGCCGGCGTGATTGCGTCACAAACGGGCCGGAAGTTGCCGTGGGTCAAGAGATAGCCGCCACCGCACCGACCGCGGAGACCGCAAAGTTTCGCCAATCGATTCACCAACCGAATCGACGTTTACCGTTTTTGCGCTTCCGTCCGCAGGCGAGCGACGCGGCCGGGCTGGCCCCCTTCGTAGACGCTAAATTCCGCCCAAACCGGCAAGTGATCGGAAACCTGCAATGCTTGGGCTTCGGTGAGGTTGAACTCGCGCACTAAGTCGAGGACTCCCCACCGACCGGTGAATTCGACGGTGGCCGACCGATTGAACAAAATGTTGTCGAGCGTGTGCGTACCGCGCGTGTTGGTCGTGACGCCAGAAACGACCCAGTTCATATTCGGGATCGATGCCAGGAAGCCGAAGTGTTTCTCGTCGGCATTGAAGTCGCCGAGCAAGATCGTGTCGTCTTCGGCAAAGCCGTTGAATCGCACATTGCGCACCGCTTGATATGCCGATGCCAGCGCGTTGACTTCGTTTTTGACTTCGTCGGGGTCGGTGTGGATATCCATCAGCGTGAAGGTAAATGCTTCGTGCGGCGGCGCGCTGCGGACGCGAAACAGCGCCACGAGCGGCTCGCGGTGCAGCAAGTCGTCGCGGTCTTCGACCGTGAACATCGAGCCGCGATCGACTTCGATGGTTTGCGCATCGAAGATGAAGGCATATTGTTCCTTGCTGCTGGTGCGCCCCAGCCGCGGGCCGATCACGTAGTCGTAGTGCCGGCCGGTGGAGTTAATCAGATCGACAAATCGCGGCATGATGTCGTCCGCGGTTGAGCGAATTTCTTGAATCGCGACCGCGTCGAATTTCCGCACCGTGTCAGCCAGAATGCGCATCACCTGGGGGTTGCCGAGCTTGTCGATGCCGAACACTTGGATGTTAAACGTCGCGATGCGAATCGAATCGCCGCTGCGCACCGGTACGCTGGCTGTAGCGACCTCACGGCTGGTCCACGAAGTTGATCCGGTCGATGCCGCAGTCGTGCGGGGTCGAACCGAAAGATGGTCAAGCCCGACAATCTCATATTTCTTGAAGAACGTGTAGCCGCCGTACAGCAGCCCTGCTAGCAAAATCACGATGACTGGACGGCGACGCATCAGTCTCTCCTTGGACGCGGAGCGCAACTGCCGCCGCGAACCGTGCGGCGTTCAGGTATTGTCGAGCAATCGCTGCGCTTCGGGCTTCGCGCGGCACGCTGAACTTGCGAGCGCGTGCTAGCACGCGACACAAACTTTCGATGATTCGAGCGGATCGGTTGGGACGATCGGCGCAGAAAAACGCGAATCGCCTCTTCTCAGTATCGGCAGATCGAGCGGGGAGTGCGGAGCGAAAAAAGGTGAGGAGTGGTGACCTGCCTGGGGAGCTAGCAATTCGGCATCGAAACCGAATTCGAGGCCGCACCAATCGTTGATCGCTTCCGTTGCGTTCGATTTCCACCGTGGAGCTAGCCCGGCTCCCAAATCTCGGCGGTTTCGCGATCAAGAACGGCTCCGGCAAGTTTCTTCGCAATTCCAGCCAAATCGCGTCTTTGACTCGAAAAGGCTGCAAGTTTGCTCGTAACATCGGCCGCGATTCTTCGCTCTAGGCAGTAGCACAAGTCAGGTGGTTGGTCGTGCGTGCGACTCGCCTGGCAGCTTGGAATACAAATTCGTTTCAAAAACAGCCGGGAAAATCACACATGTTACGCTTCTTCCAAAACCTATTGGGCGCCAAATCAAAGCAACCGAAACGAAAATGCCAGCGGACCAATCGCAGCCAGCGGCGAATCTTGAGCTTGGAAGGACTGGAAAACCGCAACCTGATGGCCGCGAACTTCGCCGCCTCGACGGCTGCTGCTTCGACGACACTGCAGTTTCTGCCGCCGGCACCCAAGCAAGTGACCGTGAGCCTCCAGAACCACGACCTGATCATTCGCGGGACCAACGGCCCGGATGACGTGAAGGTCGGCTCCAAGGACGGCAAAATCGTCGTCACAGTACATACAATTGTAAACGGTCGCGGCGTCTCGACTTCATCGACCTGGCGACCGAGCGGCGGGGATATCTTTTTCTACGGCAATCAGGGGAACGACAAATTTTCGTCCGCCATGTCGTCCGGAAATTATCTGCTCGTCACCGCCGATGGCGGTGCGGGCAACGACCAACTCAAGGGAAGTTGGGGTAAGGACAATCTCAAGGGCGCAGATGGCGACGATACGCTCTATGGCAACGGTGGCCACGACGTCCTCCAGGGCGGCACTGGAGCCGATACCATCTACGGCGGCGATGGCAACGACACGATCGAAGTTGGCGCCGATTATGCTCCGAACTACGCAAATGGCGGCGATGGCAACGACACAATCTCTGGTGGTTACGGAATCGACACCTTGCTCGGCGGCGACGGGAACGACGAGCTCTTCGGGAGCTACGGCGATGACTCATTGAACGGCGGCGACGGCAACGACAACCTCTATGGCGGTGCCGGCAACGATTACCTCTACGGCGGCGACGGCCAGGACTATCTCTACGGCGATGTCGGCAACGACGATTTGGACGGCGGTGCCTACGAAGAGTCCGACCACGTTTGGGGTGGAGAAGGCTACGACCGATTCCGAAAAGACCTCACGGTGCATCACTGGTATTCCGCCGACTACGATCCGCCAGGACCGGGTGGATGGAACTATCTAGAAGATCTCGAACCGGGCGAAGAGGTCTACTCCTGATCGTGCGCGCTGTATTGCGGTGACGCGACCATCGCCCGCGATCCCACCGAGCCGAGATTCGGCGGCAGCGGCAATTGGCAAATAGAAATCAACCGCAAACAACATTCGGCACGTTCGATCGACCGCCAATTTGGGTGAACCTAGCGGGCATTTTCTGCCGATCAAAGTCGAGGGTTCCAGCTTTTTAGGTGGAATCGTTACAGCAACACACCCTTTTCGCGCAGCTTGCGGTTCGGCAAGCATTGCGAGGGGTTCGCGGTCATTCGGTGCGGTGAGTGTCTCGCAGCCATTTCGGCAGACGGTTCGTCGCACCGCGCTGATGCCATGGAATTGGGCCTGTGATTGCTGAGCGACTACTCTGAAGAATTAATATTTTGCCCGACCGATGGTGTGCGGCAGGGATTGCTCGCCGGCTGGGCAGAAGCCGAAACGGCAGCGTTCGGATCGGCGATCGCACTCGCGCATACTCAAATAAGGTGAACGTCCCATGAGCATTCGATTTTCACGGTCGGTGACGAGTCTGTTGGTGGTGGTAGTGATGGCTCTGATTTCTGGCCGCTGCTGGGCGATTTATTACGGGCTTGGCCCCTCGAACGACGAATGGGGCTTGAAGTACGATGTGGAAGTGTCGGACGCCGGCGGCGACAAGCTGAACGTCGCGTTCATCCTGTCTGACGAAGGGCGACTGAAGCCATTCTTCTCGATCGAACTGATTGCATTCAGCAAGCAGGCGGACAATCAGGGTCGGCGCTCATACGATGTAAAAGCGCCATTTCAGTTGAAACCGACCGTCGATGGCCGTCGCGCGGGGCAAGTTCAGATACACAAGTCCCTTGCCCACGGCGCGGAGATTCGGATCCTTACCCATATGGTCGACGGCCAGCGACAACCCTCCGGTGGATCGTACTACGATATTCCGCTCAGGAAGTACTTGAATCGAGGCCCAGCGACAGTTTCGCCCCTGGCCACTCCGCCAGCATCGAACGTCACGCGGTAAACCAAAGAGCTCGGGCTTGGCAGCAGGCGTCGCAGTTGGTCTCAACCTCCGCCCTGGCGCGAGTTGATACTCTGGGTCGATGCCGCCGAGAGCCGTGCCCATCGCGCCCTCGACCAACTCGAATTGACGGTTTATGGACCGCATCGATCGGCCGGTCTACGCCCGGCGGAAATGCTGCGATTGTCGAGTCAGCGAGCCAACGGGTGCTGACGGGCCTTCGCAATGCGGTAAATTTCGCATCTACTTGCCGCGTGCCGTCTACCGCCAACCGACTCGTGCCGCCGATGGAAACTGCTATCCACGGTCTTCCAGCCGTGCTTTGCGAAGTTCTTGCCGACGCGGCAAGTTCTCATGTCGTGCCGTCTGGGAAATGTTATACTCGGATCTCTGATCATGGACGATCGGTGTATTTCCATGGCCCGTCCGCCAGAAAGCGGGACCGACCAAAACCGCTTCTCGACGACGCGCGTCTCGGATTCGGCCAGGTAGGATTCCCAAATGCTTCGGTGGTAGTGGTGTAGAGGATTCGACGAATGCCAATGAAGCGATTGCTGATCGTCGGCGTCGGCTCGATTGGAGAGCGACATTTGCGCTGTGCTGGACGCCTTGGATGTACGGACCTGGCCATCTGCGAAGTCAACGCCGATTTGCGAAACGACATTGCTCGTCGCTATGCTGTAAGTCACGCTTTCGCCGATTTGAATGCCGCCTTGGCGACTCAGCCCACGGCCGCGGTGATTTGCGTACCTGCGCATTTGCATGTCTCCATCGCGCGGCAACTGGTCGCTGCCAATGTCCACCTACTTATCGAGAAGCCGCTCAGCACATCGCTCGATGGCATCGCCGAGTTGCAGCAAGCCACGACCGAGCGGAATTTAGTGGTGGCGGTGGCCTATGTCCATCGGGCAAATCCGATCCTGACATCCATGCGCGAGGCTCTGCATTCGGGCCGCTTCGGCCGGCCGGTTCAATTGATCTCGGTGACCGGTCAGAATTTCCCCTTCTATCGTCCCGCGTATCGCAACACCTACTACCGAGACCGGAGTACCGGGGGTGGCGCAATTCAAGATGCGCTGACGCACATGCTCAACGCCGGCGAATGGCTAGTCGGCCCGATTGACCGAGTTCAGGCCGACGCGGCTCATTGCTTGCTTCCCGATGTGCAAGTCGAAGACACGGTGCATGTGCTGGCCCGCCACGGTGAAGTGCTGGCGAGCTACTCGTTGAATCAACACCAGGCGCCCAACGAGCTTTCGATCACGGTCGTCTGCGAGCGAGGGACTCTTCGCTTCGAACTGCACGAAAGCCGTTGGCGCTGGATGACCGAGCCGGGCAACGAGTGGCACGACGAGCCTTTCCCTCGCGGCGAGCGCGATGATCTGTTCATGGCGCAGCTTTCGGCGTTTTTCTCCGCCATTGAAGGGGGCCATCGGCCCCTATGCACACTGGAAGAAGGGCTGCAAACCTTGCGCGTCAATCTTGGCATTTTGCGATCGCTGGAAGCGGCCGCTTGGACGAAGGTCTAATTCCCGCAATGTTTTCGCCGCCACAGGGCCAGTGCAGCCCGCGGAGCCGAGCCATGCCGCTTGAAAATGTCCAGTTGCATCGCAGAAATCGCCAGGTTTGCTAGAATGGTCGGCATGATCTATGACATTCACAGCCATGCGTGGACGCCGTCGCTGCATTTCAGCGAGTCATTTCGCGCGCAAGTTCGCCGGGCGCGGGCTGGATTGGATGACGACCTGACGGTTCGGTATGCCGACTACCGCGCCACGGCCCCGGCCGAAACGCGGACCATCGTCTTCGGCGGCAAAGCGCGGCTGAGCGGACTGTGGATCGACGATCAATATGTTGCTGACTATGTGGCCCAAGATGCCCAGCGGCTGACGGGGTTTCTTTCGGTCGATCCCACGCAGGACGGTTGGCAGCGAGAACTGCAACTTGGCCATCAAGAATTAGGTCTCCGCGGCATTAAGCTGCTGCCGATGTACGCCGGTTTTTTGCCCCAAGACGAGCGGCTCGATCCGTTGTGGCGCTATGCCTCGCAGCATCAATTGCCCGTGCTGCTGCATACCGGCACCACCTTCGTCGCGCAGGCACCGCTCAATTGCACTTTACCCCGGCACTTGGACGAGGTGGCCATTCGGTTTCCAGAGTGCAAAATCATTTTGGCACACCTCGGCCATCCCTACGAAGGGGAGTGCGTCGCGGTCATCCGCACGCATGCCAACGTTTTTGCCGATATCAGTGCTCTCCATTATCGACCGTATCAGTTCTATCACAGCTTGATGCTGGTGCAGGAATATGGCGTTTGGGACAAATTACTTTTCGGCACCGACTATCCATTTACGACGGTAAACGCCACAATCGACGGTCTGCGAAAGCTGAATGAAATGCTCGCTGGAACCCATCTGCCGCGCCTCGATCCGCCTCAAATTGAAGCCTTGATCGTTCGCGACGGATTTTCGCTACTGGGAATCTAACAGTCGCGTTTCACGATCTTCCGCCAAGCAACCAAACCCCACCTGTCTCGGTTTACGCCGAGACCCTTGCGAACATGCGAAAAAGTAGAATCAAAGGCAAGCTTAGCCGCAACGAAACCGCCTTATGTACGACATTGCACTTGACCGATCCAACGGTGTTTGAGCTCACCAGCTTGATGGGCTTCGACGGCATCTGGATGGACCTGGAGCACCACGGCTATAGCGTTGAAATGGCCGGACAATTGATGCGCGCCGCGCGCGTCGGCAGTTCCGATATTGTTGCCCGCCCAGCCAAAGGCGAGATGATGCGGATGAGCCGGCTGCTGGAGCTTGGCGCTCAGGCCATTATGTATCCACGGTGCGACAGCGCCGAAGAAGCGGCCGAAGTAGTGCGATGGGCGAAATTCGCGCCGCTCGGCCGGCGCGGCTTTGACGGCGCTGGCGCGGATGTGCCCTATTGCAGCATTCCGATCGCCGAGTACATCGAACACGCCAACCGCGAAACGCTGATCATCGTGCAGCTTGAAAATGAAGCCGCCGTCGCTCAGGCGGAAGCGATTGCGGCCGTGCCGGGAGTGGATGTGCTGATGATTGGGCCGGCCGATTTTTCAATTCTAGGGGGCTTTCCCGGCGACTTCGATCATCCCAAGCTGGCCAAGGCAGTCGAGCGCATCGCGCAGGCCGCTCGCAACACCGGCAAACACTGGGCCCGTCCCGTCGGCAGCATTGCCCAGGCGCAAGAGACGATCGCGCAAGGCGCGCGGCTGATCTTTCATCATGCGGATATCGTGATGGTCAAGCAGGGCCTAGAAGCCATGCAATCGCAATTTGCCAGTCTGGGTTTCAAGTTTGAAAATCGGCTCAATCATCCGTCGGCGACTTACATGAGTGAATAACATCGAGGTGGCTTTCCGAGACAACTGCGACCAGTCCATTTGCCCGTGATATTCTCATGAACCCTGCGACGCGATTGACTCCCATGAGCACTGAGCCGACCATTCATCAGCTTTTCGATCTGACCGATAAAACGGCGCTGATAACCGGCGCATCGGGCTATTTGGGACGTCGGCTGGCGGCTGCGCTGGCCGAGGCGGGGGCCAATGTTGTCGTAACTAGCCGCGAGGAAGCCACCGCGAAAGCGGTCGCCGATACCTTGCCGGTCATGGGCAAGGCTCGCCACCATGGATTCAGCCTGGATCAATTGGATCCCGATAATCTGGCCGAGCGCTTCGCCGCCGTCGCAGCGCTAACCGGTTCCATCGATATCCTGGTGAACAACGGCAACGAGCACTGCAAATCAGACTGGACCAATTGCAGTGCTCAGGAGTTCAATCGCCAATGGACGAACGCCACGGGCTATTTTCTGCTCGCTCGCCACGTGCGCGACCATGCGGTAGCCGGCAAAAAAGAGGCCAGCATCATCATGCTCGGATCGATGTATGGCATGGTCGGCTCGTATCCCGATGCTTACGAGGGAATCTGCGCTGCCAGCCCGGTTGCCTATCATGCCCTGAAAGGTGGCATCTTGCAGATGACGCGGCATCTAGCCGTCTATTGGGCGCGCGATCATATTCGCGTGAATGCCCTCAGTCCAGGGCCATTTCCATCGGCGGCAGCCTCGTTACCGATGGTGGACCGACTTTGCACCAAGTCGCCGATGCGTCGCATGGGCCAGCCGCACGAATTAAAGGGCGCGGTCGTCTTTTTGGCTAGTGATGCCAGCAGCTACATGACCGGACAAAACCTCGTCATCGACGGAGGTTGGACGGCGTGGTGAAGCCCGTTCCCATCGATCGACGGTTGCGAACACCGTAACTTTATCGCCAACCACAAACTGGCCATCACCGGCACTGCCATGCGACTCATCATCGATTCCCACCTCGATCTCTCTTGGAACGCGCTTAGCTTTAACCGCGATCAAACGGAATCGATCGAGCAGATGAACCAGCGCGAAGCGGGCATGACCGACTCGGCCGCCCGCCGCAGAGCCACGACCAGCCTGCCAGAGTTGCGTAAGGCCGGCATCGGAATTTGCCTGGCAACCATCTTGGCCCGCGCCAAAAGACACATTCAACCTGCCGCCGGCCACCGCCGCACCGACTGCGACTACGGCACACAAAGCATCGCCTACGCGATTGGCCAAGGGCAATTGGCCTACTATCGACTACTGGAGCAGCAAGACGAAATGAAAATGATCGGCACGGCGCGCGAACTCGACGATCACTGGCGGCGTTGGCAGGCAGAGCCGCGCGAACGTCTGCCGATCGGCTATATTCTGGCCATGGAAGGAGCCGATCCGATCGTTGATCCCGACCAAGCGGAAGCATGGTTCCAACAGGGTCTGCGCAGCGTCATGCTCTCCCACTATGGTAAAAGCCATTACTCCGTCGGCACCGGAGACAACGGCCCACTGACGCCGCGCGGCATCGAACTGCTCCAAGAATTTGAGCGGATCGGGATGATCCTCGATGTCACGCACCTGTCCGATCAAAGTTTTTTTGAAGCACTCGACAATTACTCCGGCCCCGTGATGGCCAGCCACAACAACTGCCGGGCGCTGGTGCCGCGCGATCGGCAGTTTTCCGACGAGCAAATCCGATTGCTCATTGCACGGAAGGCGGTCATCGGCGTGGTCTTGGACGCCTGGATGCTCAAGCCCGGCTGGGTCATCGGCCAAACCAAACCCGAGGGACTATTCCTAACGGCCGTCGTCGATCACATCGACCATATTTGCCAGCTTGCCGGCAACACCGACCATGTTGGCATTGGCAGCGATTTGGACGGCGGCTATGGCACCGAACAAACGCCCAGCGACCTCAAAACCATTGCCGACTTGCAAAAGCTCGACGAACTGTTGGCCGAGCGCGGCTATGCAAGCGCCGACATCGATAAAATTTTTCACGGCAACTGGCTGCGGTTCTTCCGTAAATGGCTGCCGAAGGGGTGAAAAGAGATGGCAGAGCAATTTACGATGGACGACGTTCCAACACCGGCGCTGGTCGTCGATGGGGCGGTGGTGCGGCGCAACCTGCAGCGGCTGGCCGATTACGGTGCAGCGCACCAACTATCGATTCGGCCGCATACCAAGACCCACAAATCGCGCTACTTGGCACAGTTGCAGTTGGAGTGCGGCGCGGGCGGGCTAACGGTCGCTAAAGTCGGCGAAGCCCAAGTCATGGCCGATGTTTGCAAAGACATCTTGCTGGCCTACCCGGCGCTCGATCCCTACCGAACGGCACAGTTGGCGAAGCTTGCCCACCAAATCACGCTGCATGTGGCTGTCGATTCGCTAGTCGCCGTCGAAGCCTTGGCACAAGCGGCCCAGCGAGAATCGTCGACCATCGGCATCCTCGTCGATGTCGATGTCGGCATGGGCCGCACGGGTTTGCAAACTGCACCATCCGCCCTGGAGCTGGCGCAATCCATCGATCGAACCGCTGGCGTGCGGCTAGATGGCATCCTGTGCTATCCGGGTCACATTTGGAATCCCAACGATTGCCAGCAGGAACCCTTGGCGAAAGTCGCGGCAAAATTGGCGGAAGTGATCGATCTTTGGTCGCGCCATGGCCTGGCGGCCAAGATCGTTTCGGCCGGCTCTACTCCCACGGCCTATCAATCGCACCTTGTACCGCAATTCACCGAAATTCGTCCCGGCACGTACATCTTCAACGACCTTAATACGGCCTATGGTGGATTTTGCCAATGGGAAGACTGCGCCGCAAAGATTATTTGCACGGTCATCAGCACGGCCGTTCCGCACCAAGTTGTTCTCGATGCCGGCAGCAAGACGTTGACCAGCGATCGTTGCATTTCCCCCTCCGACAGCGGCCACGGGCGGATTGTGGAATATCCAACTGCAAAAATCACGAAGCTGAGCGAAGAGCACGGGCAGACCGACGTTTCGACCTGCGATCGCTTGCCGCAACTTGGCGAGCGAGTCAGCGTGATCCCAAACCATATCTGCCCCTGTGTGAATTTGCAGGATCACCTCTGGTGGCTGGAAGACGACGTGCTACGGCCGCTTACGGTCGATGCCCGTGGAAAGCTGAACTAATCCCATGACGACAACGCTCGCCGGCGTTTTACCCGTTTTTCAAACGCCCTATCACGACGACGAATCGATCGATTGGGAAACGCTCGACTACGAGTTGAATTGGCTCTTGGACCGTGGAGCCAATGGCGTCGTGATGGCGATGGTCTCCGAGGTGCTGCGCCTCTCGTTCGACGAACGCCGTCAAATGGCCGAGCGCGTTTGCCAAACGATCGGCGGCCGCGGTGCTGTCGTCATCAGCGTCGGAGCGGAAAGCGCCCACACGGCCGTTTCACTCGCGTGCCACGCTGAGAAGTGCGGCGCAACAGCGGTGATGGTCATTCCACCGGTTTCGGTTGCCGTCCTCTTGTCCGAACTCGGAAGATACTTTCGGCGAATCATCGAATCGATCTCCATTCCCGTCATCGTTCAAGACGCCAGCGGCTACGTCGGCAAGCCCATGCCGATTTCGTTTCAAGCCGACTTGCTGAAGGAATACGGCCCCGAGCGCGTCATGTTCAAGCCAGAAGCGACCCCGATCGGGCCAAATCTTTCTGCCTTGCGCGATGCGACAGGGGGCAACGCCGCCGTCTTCGAGGGCACCGGCGGCATCGCCCTGGTCGATAGCTACCGCCGCGGCATCGTCGGCACCATGCCTGGCGCAGAACTGATCGATGGCATTGTGGCTCTTTGGAAAGCTCTCCAGCAACAGGATGAACCGCGGATCTACCGTCTGTCGCTTCCCAGTGGTTCGCTCGTTTCGCTGCAACACGGGCTCGATGGGTTTCTGGCGGTCGAAAAATATCTGCTCCAAAAGCGAGGGATTTTCCGCAATACGATTGTTCGCGGCCCGGTTGGATACCAGTTGGACGAAGAAACTCGCCACGAAGTCGATCGGTTGTTTGACTTGGTCTTGAAAGCGTCGAACTAGAATTCTCTTGCGATTTTCGACGGCCGGTTTTCGAGGATTGCCGACAATTGATCTTGCCGAGGGCTTTGTATTCGCCCTATCTTTCAGCAACGTCGGCCGCCATTTCGGCCGCGACAGTCTGTGAAACATGGAGGGCTCCGCAGCGGGCCAACTGCGATGGCGCGATTTTCTTGGGTTGCATTGGCAATGGCTTGTGTGGCAATCGTGGCGGTGGGATGTTCTCGAAGCGAATCGAAAGCCGGCAAGCCGGCCAAGCCGCCGACGGCAAGTTTGGCCGCCCCGCCAACCGAATCGCCCTCTCCGTCGTCGCCGATTGCGCCAAAACATGCCCCGCCTTCGGCCAGCGAGGTTGCGTTGCATGACACTGTCGTGCCGCCGCTTGTTCCCGTTTCGGCGGTGCCCGCTGTCGCCGCGAGTGAGCCAGCCGTCGCCACGACGCCGGCATCGACAGCGACTGCGCCTCTCGCACCGGTTGTGCCGCCACCGATTATCTCGCAGCAGCCGATCGAGGAGCCAACGCTCAAGCCGGAACTCATGACTCCCGAGCCATCGCCAGAGCACGTATGGAGTCCGGGCGACTGGGATCGCACGCCCGACCAGTGGAAATGGGTTGCTGGCCATTGGGATAAAGCCCCGTTCGGCAACGCGCGCTGGGTCGGCGGCTATTGGAAATGGGAGACTGGAAAGTACGTGTGGATGCCGGGTCATTGGGGCACTGCCGATCCAGGCATGGGCATGGTGGTCACGAAGCCGGTGGAGATTCCGCCGCTCCCAGCGACTCCGACGCCATCGTATCCGGCGTCTCCACTGCAACCGAATTACGGCTGGGTACCCGCACATTGGGACTGGACAGGCTACGGCTGGACCTTCGTTCCCGCGAATTGGGCTCCTTCGCCGGATCCAAAGGCGACCTACATTTCCGGCCACTGGAAGCAAGGCCTATTCGGCCAATGGCGCTGGATCGCTGGACATTGGGAGGTGAAGTGATCTGCGGCCTGATGGTTTTCGTTGGCTCAGGGGCACGATAGAATGTAGTTGCTCGTTCGATCGAATGTTAAGCACAATTGGCTGGAGTTTTTGCAATGACGAAGGTTACGCTCGACAATGCTGCATGCGGTCGGTTGGGAAGCATTGAGGGTTCCGCTCAGATACTTGACGAACAGGGCCAATTGGTTGGCTATTTTGTGTCAGGAGAGCGAAAGCCCGGCCTACTGCCGACCGGATTCGAGATTCCCTTATCGATTGAAGATAGTAGGAAACTTCGCGGCTCGCGAGCCGGTCGAACCTTGGACGAGATCCTTCAAGGCATGGGCTCGCGATGAGGCATTATGTCTTTTGGATGCCCAATGCCGATGACAAAGTTCAGAAGTTAATCGCTGAGGCTGCCGATCCTGCTGCTTTGGTTTCTGTCTTGCGTGAACTCGAATATTGGTTGAAATGGAATCCGGCGGATTTTGGCGAATCCAGATACGAAAACGTGCGCGTGGCTTTTACCGCTCCGTTAGGAGTGGAGTTTGAAATCCTAGAGGATCCTCCAACGGTTATCGTGATGAACTTGTAGCGGATTGGCTGACCAACCATGATCGTCGACGGCCACGTTCATTTCTATTCGGTCAAGCACTACTGCCGATTGATGTCGGATATGCGGCGGACGGAGGCTCGGCAATTTTGCGTGCTGGTGCTCGATCAAGTCGATCCAAATCCCGATACGTTCGCACTGGCCGAGGGGATTTGGCTCAAGCTACACCATCCCAACGAGGCGTTTGTCTTTGGCGGTCTCGACTATACGGGCCTGATGGGCGGCGGCCAAGCGCCGCTCGTCCCGCTGGTCGAGCAATTGAATTTGCTACGCGCGATGGGACTGGACGGCTTCAAGTCGTACAGTGGCAAACCCAATGTGCGGCAGAAGATCGGCCATGCGCTCGATTCGCCGGTTTTTACGCCGATGATGAATTGGCTCGAAGCGACGCGGTTCCCTCTGCTGTGGCATGTGAACGATCCACCAGAGTTTTGGGACAAAAATACCGTGCCGATTTGGGCGAAGGAAAAAGGCTGGTGGTACGAAGCCGATACGCCGTCGCATGCGCAAATCGACCGCGAAATTCGCGCGGTTTTCGCTCGGCATCCGAATTTGAATCTGATTCTGCCGCACTTTTTCTTTTTGTCGGATCGGCTCGATGAAGCCGCGAAGTTGCTGGAGACCTATCCAGGGTTTTGCCTCGATCTCGCTCCTGGAGTCGAGATGCTGCACAATTTCACCAAGAATTGGCCGGCGGCTCGCGACTTTTTCATCGCCTTCGCCGACCGCATCATTTTTGGCACCGACATCGGCCTGTGCGATCATTGCTCCAGCCCCGATCGCGGTGTGATGGTCCGAAAATTTCTGGAAACCGACGATGTATTTCCGGTTCCTGACGACCCAGCGATGACCCCCGACGAGCGTCCCGACTTGCACGGCTTGGGGCTGCCGCCAACGGTGACGAAGCAGATCTTTTCCGAAAACTTTTACCGCATCGTCGGTCGGCGCGGGCCGCGACCGATCCAGGAAGATCTCGCTCGCCGGACGCTCCAATCGCTCGCCGAGCAGGCCCGCAGCGACGACCGCCGGCAAATGTTACAGAGTTGAACATGGCCATCGATCGCATTCCCATTCTACGGCGGCTGCTGGTTCCCTATACGCCACGGCCCGGCGATCGTTCGTTCCTCGAGCGTGCCCAAACGCAACGCGACGGCGACCTCGAAGTGACCGTCGCCGTACTCGACGCCATCGAGAGCCGCAAGTTCTTCGGCGTACCGATGGCGCGCCGCGGCGTGCAGCCGGTGTGGCTCAAGGTTGTTAACGGGGATCAGACGCCCTATCGGTTGAACTTGTTGACACTCGACCCCAACTACTTTTCGCCCCACGAGGCCGCCTCGGTGAATCACTTTTCCAGCGGCAAGCGATTCCTCGGCTTTGGCTTCCTCGCGCTGCTGTTTTGGCCGTTCTTGTGGATCTTGCCGCTGAAGCTATTCGGCGCGTGGCGCGGCAATCGTCGGATGGATACGTATTTCCAATCGCAAGCATTTCATTTACGGCCGATCCATTCCGGCCAGCAGTCGGAAGGCTTCGTATTCACCAATCTGGACATCGGCAGCAAAGTCGTCTGCGTGCGATTGCTCGGCGCTGGCGGCGCGAAAGAGTTCACCTTTCACGTCGCCGTGCCGGGCCTCGATCTAGACTACTTGCGTCGTGAGTTTCTTGGCCTGGGTCGTCCCGAAACAACCGTCGATTGCGACCTCGCGGAGCTGCAAAAACGCCTGGCCGCGATGCCGCGCGCCGTGACCAACCGCCGCGGCTCGCGCGAAGGCGATCCAGTGAATCTCCTGGTCGCCGGCCAGTTCGCCACGCTGCTGAGCGCGTTTGGCGCTCGGTGGGATGAAACCGAACTGATTTCGATCGCCACCTCCTGGAAAACTTTTCGAGCATTCTTGACGGGCTGGGATTATCGCTACTCGCCGGTCAGCTCGCTGTACCTTTTCGGCCGCCAACAAGACTTCGCCCTGCAACGAGTTCGCAAATCGATCAACGAGCGACTTCACTTGCGGCTGTGGGCGACGCCGCTGCGCTTTCGAGGTCAGCCTGTCTGGGTCGGTCAAGTCAGCCGCGACATCGGCGTGCGATTCACCTGGCGGACTTGGAACCTTACCACTCATCGCATCGATCCCGACGTCGACGAAGCCCGCGATTATGTGGTCGAAGATCTGCTGCAAATCGGCCGGCTCGAACTGGCCGGTTATGTCGACGGCGTCCAGGCGTGCCAGCCGTCGAATCCGCGCAGGAATCTCACCGGCGATCCCTATTTCACCGACGGCAAACGGGCCGCTCTCTTGGTGTCGCAAGCGAAAACGCAGCCAACCTTCGTCGCCTGGACGTAATCGCCAACCATCGAGTCGGTGAAGTTCAATTGCGGCGCTGCAGGAACGCCCGAAAATCGCAGATTTCTTGCGTGGTCATCCGCGGTTCCAGGCCCGTAATCATTTCGCCCACGCCGGTCGGCCTCACGATGTCAGGCTCGGCCGCGAACAGTTCCAATTTGAGCCGCGGATCACGCACCTGCGGCATTTGCACATCGGCGGCGCGGCCGATGCGTGGCTACATCATTTGCCATTCAATGGCTGCGAGCAAGCAAGATCGCAAGAACATCTTTCGGCCGAAGCGAAAAAGGCTCCGCGCAATAAAAATGCCCACCATGCATGGGGGCAACAGCCGCTTGGGACGAGCGACTGCTGTTGGTGGGCACATCTCTACAATAGCGGACTATTTCCGCGATTCAATCGGATTCTTTCATGCTTGCGAAGAAGTAATGCCCCTGACGGCCAAGCGCCCGCGCCGTCCGCGTAAAAGCGTGATTTCAGCCAACTTTTCTCGCCGGCTGCCGAGAAACAGGCCGCCCGGCCTGGCGTCCGTTGCCGTTCAGAATGCGATTTGATGCAACTTTGCCGGCGCTCCGTGGGCAATCCGACGATGGCCGCGCGTGCCCGGCCGACGTTTGATTTCGCGTTTGGAACCCACGTCGCAATAAACCTCGTGCCATCTCCACTTTCGCAAGGTCATTCTCGCGCAGGAATTCGTGAGTTCATATTCCGTCCGATCGACGTCGAACCGAACGGAAACGGCCACGAACCGTCGTGGAACGAATGTACGGGAAGTACGAAATCTTCCTCGTTCTGGTAATTCCATCGCGGATGGCCGTAGCGCATAATATGGGTTCCCTTGCCGTGCGATGATCCCCCCGTATTTCGCGCGCATGCACCTGCCCACATTTCTTCTTGCTGGAGCCTAGACGATGACCGATCGTTCCACCACAGGTAGTTCTCGCCGCGAATTTCTGCAAACCACCGGCCGCGTCGCCGCCGCCACAGCACTGGCGGGCGTGGCAATTCCGAAAGTATACGCCGCCGAAGAAAATACCATTAAAGTCGCCCTGATCGGCTGTGGTGGACGCGGCACGGGGGCTGCCGAACAAGCGCTTTCGGTCAACAACGGCCCGATCAAGCTGGTCGCGATGGCCGACGTGTTTCACGACCGGCTGTCGAATAGCTTCAATGAACTCTCGCGGAAGAATCATCTTGCCGACAAGATCGACGTTCCCGAAGACCGCCGCTTCGTCAGCTTCGAGGGCTACAAGCAAGCGATGGATTGCCTGAAGCCAGGAGACGTGGCGATTTTTGCCACGCCGCCGGCGTTCCGCTGGGTGTTCTTCAAATATGCCGTCGAGAAGGGCTTGAATGTGTTTATGGAAAAGCCCGTTTCAGTCGATGGCCCCTCGTCGCGCAAGATGTTTGCCATCAACGAAGATGCGAAAAAGAAAAACCTCAAAGTCGGCGTCGGCCTGATGTGCCGGCATTGCCGGGCTCGTTACGAGTTGTTCGACCGCATCAAGAACGGAGAATTGGGAGATCTCACGCTGCTGCGAGCTTATCGTGTGACGGGCGAGA
The DNA here is from genome assembly GCA_020851115.1 of Pirellulales bacterium. Classification (GTDB taxonomy): domain Bacteria; phylum Planctomycetota; class Planctomycetia; order Pirellulales; family JADZDJ01; genus JADZDJ01. The sequence continues at coordinate 2,448 of JADZDJ010000016.1, read as the reverse complement.
CCGGCAGCGCATTCACGGGTTTGGCCCCCAAGGGAATGTCGGAGTTAATGTGGCAGATCCAACACTTCCACGGCTTCCTTTGGGCCAGCGGCGGCGCGTTCAGCGACTTCTTGATCCATAACATCGACGAGTGCTGTTGGATGAAAGACGCCTGGCCGATCGAAGCCAAAGGCTACGGCGGACGCCATTACCGCGGCAATAATGTCGATCAAAACTTTGACACCTACTCGGTCGAATATACTTTCCCCGACGGCGGCAAGCTGATGCTCGAAGGCCGTGGCATGAACGGCTGCGACGACGAGTTTGCCAGCTATGCTCACGGCACCAAGAATTCGGCCGTCATATCGACGTCCTCTCACTCTCCCGCCAAATGCCGCATTTACGGCGGGCAACGGATCAATCACAAAGACGATCTGATCTGGGAGTTCGGCCGCCCCGAACCCAATCCATATCAAATGGAATGGGACGATCTGATTGCCGCGGTTCGCAATAATACGCCATATAACGAAGTCGATCGCGGCGTAATGGCCAGTTTGGTCACATCCATGGGCCGCATGGCGTGCCACACCGGCAAGACCATCACCTTCGACGAAATCTCGAATTGCGAACATGAATTCGCCCCCAACCTCGAGCAATTGACGTTCGAGTCCCCCGCGCCGCTGCAACTCAACGACAGCGGCAAATACCCGGTGCCAATGCCAGGACTGGTGAATACGCGCGAATACGCCTCCTAGCGCCGCGGCACTCGATCGGGTTGGTTGTATCACGGGCTTCCGCCATGGTGGCCAGCCCACAGGTTCGGGCACGTTCTGCTTCTGGCTCGGCGACCGCTGGTTGTTTGCCAACCATGTCAGGACTTCGGCCGAAGTTCTCCGGGAAATGGGTTCTGGATGGCCTGAAAAAGCCTTTGGTCAATGCCGTATACCGGTTTTGGAGCATCGCACCGGTCAAAATTCGGGATGCTGCTGCGAGCCGAATCGATAGGACTTGGAATCAGCGCCCGCCTTTCGTAAGCTAGGCGGCCAACTATTCCTCCCAGCGCTCTAGGACTGCGTCGCTTAGCGCTGCCGGACGCCGCGAGCGATCTCCCGAAGCCGCTTTCGGGCCGAGCGGTTCCGGATTGCAGTTCTTTGGCATGAGGTTGCCCTTGAAGTTGCGAGCTTCGCGGCAAGATTGTGAACCGCGTTTTGCATGGTGGCGTCGATACCGAATTCGTTCAACTCAAGTAAAGGAATTTAGCGTATGTTGGCACGCAAACTAGTCACGGAACTGATTGGAACGTTCTTTCTGATGCTCACCGTTGGGTGTGCGGTCATCCTGTCGTCCGACGCCAGTCGAGGCATCATTCCGCCTCTGGCGATCGGATCGGCCCTCATGGTCATGGTCTATGCTGGAGGCCACATCTCCGGGGCACACTATAACCCGGCGGTCACGCTGGCCGCGAGCGTGCGCGGCCGCCACGCCTGGAGCGAGCTGGTGCCGTATTGGGTCGCGCAAATAATCGGTGCCCTGTTGGCATCGTGCGCGGCCATGTATCTCACCAACGGCGTTGCCAAGACCGCAGCCCCGCCCGAGGATGTGTCCAAGGCGTTGCTGGCCGAGTTTCTCTTCACTTTTGCCCTCGCCTTTGTTGTTTTGAACACCGCGACGGCGAAAGCCACCTCCGGCAATTCGTTTTATGGTCTGGCCATTGGCTTCACCGTCCTGACGGGTGCATTTACCGTGGGTTCCATCTCCGGCGGCGCATTCAATCCGGCCGTGGCCATCGGCGCCAGCGTCCTGGGCCTGCTTCACGCGCCGTCGGCCTGGATTCACATCGTGGGCGGCCTGGCCGGCGGCATCGTCGCCGGTTTGGTATTCCGCGCGCTCAACCCCGACGACAAGTAGCACTCCGCCAACCCAATTTGCCACCTCGAGGTGCTGGTCTATGACGGCGATGCAGTGGTGTTACGATTTGCCGTCAGCGGCTCGTCCGATTTGATTGCCGCGACTTGAAAGACCACTACCAATCGGGACCGGCGGTCGATCAGCTTCTGGCTCAGGAGAACGTCGCCTCCTTGACCTCAGCCGGCGCGGTCGCCCGACGAAGGAAGCGTCCAATCATTAGAACTGTCCCGTTGAATTCCATCAGCATTGTGGTCGCGACCCTTTCTACGCTCGAATTAGCGAATCAGGCGACGCGAATTTTGCAAAGAGCATTTTGTCGTAACACTACCGCGCCGACGGCAACCCAAACTGCCAACAAAATCGCCTGCGGCTCCGGCACCGGCGAAGCTCCCGGCTCCGGCGTGTAGGGAAAATTCGTTTGCCACACGACAAAATCCGCGCCGTCCACATCGCCATCGCCGTCGGAGTCGCCGTCGGCGAGCGTCGCGCCGCTGGCCGTGGGGAAATGGGTTTGCCAGGCGACGAAATCGGCGCCATCCACGTCGCCATCGCTGTCAAAAT
>JADZDJ010000015.1 GCA_020851115.1 Pirellulales bacterium | reverse complement strand
GTCAAAGAAAGCGGCATCCAGGATGGCATTGCGCTCATCAACGCCATGCACATCACCGCCAGCGTGTTCATCAACGACAATGAACCCGGCCTGCACCGCGACTACGACAAATGGCTCGAACAACTGGCCCCGTTCGACCCGTCGCCCGAGCGCTACCACCATAATCGCACGGGAGAGGACAATGCCGATGCCCACCACAAACGCCAGATCATGGGACGCGAAGTCGTCGTCGCCATCACCGGTGGCAGACTACACCTCGGTCCGTGGGAGCATGTCTTTTACTATGAATTCGACGGCTGTCGGAAAAAACGCGTGCTGGTAAAGATGATCGGAGAGTAGTGACCTGTGGCAGGTTGCCCAGCGCCTGTTTGTATTCGGCTGCAAAGGCCCGAATGTGTCATTTGCGAGGAGAGCCGGCTTGCATATTCACCAATCGATTCAGGAGACTACCTGTCGATTAATTCGTCATCTGTGGGTCGTGGCCACTCGCGCTCAGAATCCGGCAAGGTGAGTTTCGTGGCGATTGTCGGCCCAGACAGGACACGGTCGAGCCATCTCGCCAATAACTCGTTGCTGCTCTCAAAATCGAAATCGCGACATGAGATGCCGCGACAATCATCGTGGGTGCGACCCGTCGCCCGACCTGCAATTGAGGCGGCTTACACGAAGCGAGGCACGCCCCAACCAGAGGAATTGCCAACCGTCCGCCGCGCTCTCGTAAGTCGAAGACCCGATCAACCACGTCCTTCGGCGGCTTTCCAGACCACTAGGGCTTTTGCCGGCGGAACGACGGTTTTCTTGCGATCTGCGCATCGGCCGTTTAGAATAAATGACTTGCAGCGATTAGCTAGGAATGGCGACACGTGGAACGGTGGAATTAACGGAGGCCCCGCTGGCAAGCCGCTCTTCATCTTTGGAGTCCTCAATGATCGGGTTTGGTTGGACACGGGGCATCGCATTTTGTATCGCTACGGTTTTCTGTAATCAGTCGTTCGCGGCCTTGCTACTCTATGAACCATTCGATTACGCGGAAAGCAATTTTCTTTCCGCAACTGCGGTTGGTACACCCAACTCGACGACGTCGCCGATCGGTTATCGCGCTCCAAATTACAATAATTGGTACGGCGCCGGAATCGATGCCGGTGGCTATCAGATCGCCAACGACGGACAAGTCATCAACGCCGATTTGACCGTCCCTGGTTTGGCGAAGCCGAGTTCCACGACAAAGGCCCTCACACTCGGCAATACCGGCCACACATTTCGGCTTTCGCTGAATTCTAGCACCGAAGCAATTCCCAATCGCACCGGTCCGAATGCCACCGATCAAGCCGATCCATTGGCCGGCACGGACCCGACGCTTCAAGCGACCGATACAGGACACAGCGGCTATTACTCGATTGCCGTTCGAGTTATTGATATCACTGGCCTGAATACGAACGGCGGCGTGTTGCTGGGCTTTAACAATGTCATTGGAGGTCAGACTCTCAATCCGACAATGACCGCCGCTGCCCTTACGATTCGGCCCAAGGCCGGCGGAAGCCCAGGACAGTTTCAGCTCGGCATCGTTAAATCAGGTTCAACGAATTTTCAAAACGCCACGTGGGACTCCACGACATACAGTACGAACACGACGGTCTTTGTTGTCGGTAAATACCAAACTGTAGGCGCGCTCCAGAATGGCACGCCGCCGGTACCTACCGACGACATTGCCTCGCTTTGGGTCAACCCCTCACCATTTACCTTCGGCGGCTACGATCCAGCCGGAGCACTGAGCAACACTGCTGGCGACGACCTCACGACTGCCGCCGTGTCGAACAACCACACGCTTCAAAGCTTCGTACTGCGGCAGAACGGAATTGCTGCAAATAATCAAGTGCCGCTGTCGATTCTGTACGACGAACTGCGAGTCGGAACGTCGTGGGCCGATGTCACGCCGGGCGTATCCGGCGATTACAACGGCAGCGGCGCCGTCGATGCCGCCGACTATGTGCTCTGGCGCAACGGTGGGCCATTAGCAAACGAAGTCGATATTCGCGGACTCACGAATGCGGCCGACTATACCGAATGGCGGGCACGTTTTGGAAATCCAAGCAGCAACGGCCTGGGGGCCGGCGCCGCCGTTCCCGAACCGTGCAGCGTTTGGCTGCTCGCCAACGCGTTGCTCTTTTTCGGTCTGCGGCGGAATAGGAAGTAAGCCCCACTTGGCCGACTGAGTTGCCTGGGCGAGTCATTGTCCGAGAATCGTTCGTCGTGGATCGTCCGCTCCCGACGCGTCAGTGCGTGTCAGGTCGTTTTCAAGCACAAGCGTGACCAGCTGCACCGCTGTATCCACGCCTAGCTTGTGGTAAATATTTCGGCGGCGATCCTCGACGGTGCGAATGCTGATTCCCAGTTGCTTGGCAATTAGCTTGTTCGGCATGCCGGCCACAACCAGCCGCAAAACATCGCGCTCACGTGCCGAGAGGTTCGCCATCGAACGCGCGAATTCATAATGGCGATTCAATCGCTGGCGCTTGACTTCACCAGCGGCAATCGCGGCACGAATGGTTGCCGACAGTGTATCATCGGAAACCGCCTCAATATCGTAGACATGGAACGCACCCATGCGCATCGCCTGAACGGCTAATTCGACCGTGGCGTTCGTCGCCAGCACGATAACTTCTGCCGTCCATTCGAGTTGCTGGCGTTCCCGCAGCAGGTCGGCATAGCCGTCACCCGCTGCGCGCTGCACCATGACAATGCAGGCCGGTCCCGGGCTTGCGGCATTCATTAATCGCAGCGGCGACGCCAATTCCTGTAACGAATAGCGTGTGTTCTTGATGCGTTCGAGCAAGAGGCCGCGGCCGGCCGCGTTCTCATCGATAATAAAGACGCAGGGCAATTCCACAACTCTCTCGCTTGGAGGAGATTCAATCCGGGAACCATTCATTGCGTTGGAAATTCGCTGAATTGGGAAGTGCTGCCCGTCGGAATCCTGGGATGCCGTGGTGGGGATTTCTGCTAAAAGACTCGCCATGAGGTGGGGCCGCCTAACTGAGGGGGTTGTTAGCCGATGGAATCGCACGCTTGTCTCCGCTAACATGGACACTATTGATTATTGGATGCCCCACCAACGGCGTATATGGACAGACGCTCGACAGTTAAGCGTCTGGCTGGGGGAATCTCTTCGACATCTTTTCGACATTGCTGCTATGCCGTTCGACAAACCGACGATCGAGAATTTGGCCGGGTATTTTTCCTTTGTCGTCGACCCGGACGGCACGTGCGTTCTGAATCCGCGCGTACCGTCACTGGTCGGCACGAAACCCTGGGATTGGTGCGTCGACGAAGATCAGGCCGCCTGCCGAGAGGCCTTCGTCGAAGCGTGCATGTTCCGGCAGGAAGAGATTTCAATTAAATG
>JADZDJ010000014.1 GCA_020851115.1 Pirellulales bacterium | reverse complement strand
TTCGACTCGAAACGGCGTGAAGCGTTATCGGTATTACGTCTGCGGCGCCGCCCAGCGACGGGGATGGCAGTCGTGTCCCACCAAATCGATTCCAGCAGGCGAAATCGAACGCTTCGTGGTCGAGCAGATCAAAGCGATCGGTCGCGATCCCGGCCTTGTAGCGGAAACGGTGCATCAGGCTCGCGCGCAATCGGAAGCTCGTCTTTCGGAACTGGATGCCGAGGAGCGACGCCTGCAGCGCGAACTGGCTGATTACCAGCGAGAGATGCACAAGTTGATCGGTCAACTGGGCGTCGCCAATGCAAACGACGCGGTTACGTCGCTTCAGGCTGAACTCCAAGGCCGCATCCAAACGGCCGAGTGCCGGCTCCATTCGCATCGCGACGAAAGGGCGCGATTGCAGCACGAGCTGGTCACTGAAGAGGATACAGCTAGGGCGCTCGCTTCGTTCGATCCCGTATGGGAAACGCTCAGTCCCCGTGAGCAGGCCCGATTGCTTAAACTCTTGATCGAACGGGTCGACTACGACGGGCGCGATGGCACGATTTCCATCACGTTTTATCCCAGCGGCATCAAGGCGCTGGCTGACGGCGCGATCGCAGGAGACGCAGCATGACCAAGGGGATTACGTTTCGAAGCAAGATTCATTTTCGGGCCGGAACGAAAGGGCGAAAGCATCTAGAGCGTGGCGAAACGGCGGTGAACGAGGATGTCGGACGCGTTCCCTGGGTATCCAAGTTCATGGCGCTCGCAATCCGATTTGACGGCCTGATTCGCGATGGCGTCGTGACCGACCAAGCCGAATTGGCCCGGCTGGGCCACGTTTCTCGGGCGCGAGTCACCCAGATCATGAACCTGTTGCAACTGGCCCCCGATATCCAGGAGGAACTGCTGTTTCTCCCGCGAACCCAACAGGGGCGAGACCAAATTCAGGAGCGAAGTCTACGCTCCATTGCCATCACTGCGGATTGGCGAAAGCAGCGCCAGCGATGGAAAGCAATACGCAATGCCTGACGACATAACGACTTGCGATAATTGCTGGCATTGCTAGCAGAAAATGATTGCAGGGCTCCGGACAATTGCTATATTCATCCAATCGACCTGATATTTGATTGGGTCAATTGTCCGCCTGCGAGCTTTTCCGATGGAGCCATCCCCAAAACGTCGCGGCCGACGCCCCGTCAGCGAAGTCACTGACAGCCAACTCCGAGCCCTGCGCGAAATACGGGACTTCATAGCCGAGCGCGGCATGCCCCCCACGTCGAAGGAGCTCGCCGAGCGACTGGGGGTGTCGCCCGCGACGGCCCATGAACAGATCGGCCAGCTGGTCCGCAAGGGGTTTTTGCGTCGCGAACCGAACAAGGCCCGCGGCATTTCATTGGTGCGCGACTACGAAGACGCGCCGGAGGAAATGGTAACGGTCCCACTCTTGGGATCAGTGGCCGCCGGCGCCCCGCTGTTCGCCGAGGAAAACGTGCTGGGCGAAGTGGTGGTCGACAAACGGCTCGCTGCGACTGGCCGCCATTTCGCTCTTCGCATCGTCGGCGATAGCATGCGTGACGCCTCGATCGCCGACGGCGATTTGGTCGTTGTCCGGCAGCAGCCGGTGGCCCAGCACAACGACATCGTGGTCGCCCTCGTCCACGATGCGGCGACGGTGAAGCGTCTCTCGATCCAAGAACATGAGATCGAGCTTCGCCCGGCCAATCCAGAATTCCAACCGATCCCCATCGGACCAGATGATGATTTTCGTATCGTCGGCAAAGTTGTGGCCGTGAGAAGACGGCCAGGAGAGTAATGCCATGTCGCGACAGTTTTCGATTCCGACGGTGCTTCGGATGGCGCCGAATGCTTTATTGATGGAACTGTTTACCGATTTGGATTACGCCGAGCTGGACCGTGATTGGGCCGGACTCAAGGAACGCGAAATTGAGCCGATCCTGCAGGCCATCCGGCGGCAACCGACGGAAGTCGCTGCGCGCCTCGAAGGTGAGCTTCGCGACTTGTTCGACCTAGCGTGCGACTTGGGGATCGACTCGATCTTGGAAGCGGCGGCGTTGTGCGGATTTCCGGAGTTCGCCGACGCGCTGCCCGCCAGCGCGGGAGCGTATCACAAGGCGCTCTGGACGCGACTGCGCCACCCCGAGGTTTTCGAGCGGGCGCTGCGTATCCAGAGCTTCCAATCTCTCAGTTGGTGGCGTAAACGCAATGATTTGCCGTGCAAAGCGATCTCCGTCACTGAAGATCTGCTTTCGCGGTTAGGCGAAGCGCTTGCGGAGATTTTTTTTCGGGCCCAGGGACGCGGCTACCCCTGCACCGTCGAGCATTCTTCCGAAGCTGACGGGACCGACTACTTCTGCGCACATCCCGACGACTTCGTCCGGGAGGCTACCGCCCACGATGAAGATCGCCGCCTGACGCCCGTCACGATTCGCACCACGTTCAGCGTCGTCTTCGCCTACAACAGCGCCGAGGGATCGCTCGAACTGCACGCCAAGGCGCCCGCGAAGATCAAGGGACAGCTGGAATCGGCATTCTGCCGGATCGTCCTGGGCGAGGACCTCGGAGCGTGGGAATCCGACGTCGCATACGACCTCAATGTGCTCAAGGACCGTAAGACCGTGCTAGTTACCGAGCCTGAGGATCGGGTCTGCGCGCAGATTCGCCTGCTGCGACTAGCTGGCAACAACACGGGCCGACGAAATGCCGTCGAAATTTCGGACGACAACGACAATATCCACGACGCTATCGATCAATGGATCGATCAGCGGAATATTCCGCTGGATCAGGTCAACGTCACGAAAGCGACGCTCCGCTTTGAGTTCATGGAAAAGGGGGACCGAAAACCCGGCATTGAGACAGTCGACGTCACCTGGCCCAATTCGTGTAATCTCAAGGGTCGCCGGCCAGAGCGCGTGGCGATTATCGAAAAGTGTTTGAAGCAATCGAAAATTGATGTCTCTCGACCTGTTGCCATTGCTCTTAGCAAGGTTGAACCTCAGCCCGTCGACGTTAGCGGACGGCGAACTGCGCAGGCGTCCTGAGCAATCGCTCGATGCCCTGAAGTCTGCTGGCGTACTTCGCCCCGCGGCGCCCGCTTCGGCGACTGCCTGCCCCGACTGCGGCGAGTTAAGACGCGTGCAGATTGAGACGGACGTCACCCGCGCTGATCATGGCTATCTGTCGTGCGCTGAGTGCGGCGTCGCGGAGGTCGATCTCCGCCGATTGCGCCGCTGGACCGTTGTTCCGGAAAAGCTTTTCGTTGAAGCCTTTCGAGGTTCCGGCGCCAGCGTCGACGTATCGACGCTCGTCGACGAGCGGCTCTGGCGAATTGGGAAGGCGCCGTGGAATGGCGCCTCCAAGGAAATTCTCTTCGCGCTCAACCGTCGCCGAGATCATGACGCCGGTGCTTTGACGCTCGTCCGCAAACGGTCGAAAGCCATCCTGTTCGTTTCGGCCGAACCCGACGCCGTGGAGTGGTCGACCGAAGTACTCAACCCGATTATTGCGCTGGAATCGGTCGCCTCCATCCAAGGGACGACGTTCAACTTCGACGCCGACTACCTGCACTCCCTCCTGCCGGCGACGGCAGCAGACGCCGCAATGCCGGCGAAGCCCAAGACCAAGAGACGTTCGGCACGGACGGCGAAGATCGAGTCGCTTAAGAAGGCCTTGATGGAGCATATCCGCGCCGCCCGCGACTACGGTGTGACGACGCGCGACCGAACTGGTGAAGCCCTGCTGCTTCCGCGCCCGACGAAGGAAGAACTCGCCAAGCTGGCAAACATCGCTCCGTATGACGTCACGCGCTGCTTCCAGGATGAAGCGGGCGGCGACTTGAATGTCCTGTGGAATTTAGCCGACGATCTCGATCGGATTCTTGCCTATCGAAAGTAAACGTATTCCGCACCCGCTTGCAGTTGGACTGATTTGGCGCAACTGCAAGCGGGTGAATGGTTAGGCAGAAACGGCTGTGCCGCAGCAACTTGCGCTGCAGCACAGCTTTTTTTTGCGCATCTACTGCAAGCGGGCCGGAGGTTACCGCGGTGCAACTAGGCGCCGCGGGTTCCAACCCTTCGGAGGCCCACATCATGGCTGCAGCAACAGCTGCCCGCGTCCCGTCATCGCAACGCGCAACGCAAAATGGCAACTCGCTCGACGACTTTACCCTTCGCTTAATCCGCCGTAAGGCTAAGCAGATCTGTCGTCGCCTGGGATTCAGCCGCTCCGACGTTCCCGATATGGAGCAAGAATTGACGCTTATCGTCTTGCGCCGGGCGGCCGACTTCGACCCGAGTCGGTCCCACTACTATGGGTTCGTCACCACCGTGGTCGAGCGTTACACGGCGACGATTCTCGAGCACCAAGGGGCCGAAAAAAGGACGCCGCTCCGTTGTGGCCAGTCGCTTAATTCGCCGGTCGCCGATCCAGATGGGCAGCTCGTTGATCTGGTGACGACGCTGTGCTCCGCCGCACAGTGGCGGCGCACCGGAAAAACCCAGCGTTCGCACGACGAGGCTGCCAACCTGGTCGACGATGTGGCGCAGGTGCTCCAACAGTTGCCGCCGCACTTGAGGAAGGCGTGCGAATTGCTGTCGCGAGGCTCGAAAGCCGAAGCGGCGCGTCAGTTGGGGATCTCGCACGGGGCGCTCTACGTGTTACTTCGTCAGCTCTCGAAGCGATTCGAAGAAGCAGGCTTGCGCGACTATCTCCAATAGTTTTGCGACAGTTCGGGCGGCGGATCGGTAGGTAAACAGTAGCTACCGATCGCCGCCTACTGTCGCGTTCCCACTCGCTTCCTCGTTCATTCACCCAGTCAGTCCAACCAAGGAATTAGCCGCATGAGCCTGCTTGCGCAGATCCACAAAGGCAAACAGCCCCTTCCCCCCAGGCTCGTCCTCTACGGTACCGAGGGAATCGGCAAGAGCACCTTCGCCGCCAGCGCCCCGGCGCCGATCTTCATCCAGACTGAAGACGGCCTGGCCGAGATCGACTGCGATAAATTCCCCGTAGCGCAAACGCTCGACGAGGTCGTGGCGGCGCTGACGGCGCTGCATGCTGAGTCGCACGAGTACCAGACCGTGGTGATCGATTCGCTCGACTGG
>JADZDJ010000013.1 GCA_020851115.1 Pirellulales bacterium | reverse complement strand
GGACGGCAATTTGGTATGTGCGATGTACATTTCCAGGTTTGCCATACACGGTATTGTCATCCATTGCAATTGAGACCTGGGAAAGTTTGGAATACCGCATATTCTCCAGTCATATCCAAAAGTACGCACTGGCCCTGGAGGCGGCCTGTGACAACCAGCACGATCATCCGGCCAGTGCCTTGGAGCCGCAGTGCGTATAGATCGGTGCGGAATTTCAGGCCCACCCTCCACAAGCGATTGCCGAAGTCTCGGAGCGGGTCGGCCAAGGGGATGGAAATCGATCTTCGTCTGGGTACACTTGGTCGTCATCCGACTGCCTCCGTGCGTTTGGCGAAGTTGTATTGACAATCAACGACCGCTGCCAAATCGAGCAGCCTTTTTCTATGCAGGGTAGTGAGAAATGCTGGATTAGTCTTTTGCCGAGCGATGAATTCCTTGAGCTTGGACGAATGCGATGGGCGAAATCTGCCATCAACAGTTCCGTAGGAGGATCACTCCATGAGCAGCGTTCGGGTACTCGTCGGCACGCGCAAAGGTGCATTCATTTGCACTTCCGATGGAAAACGTCAGAAGTGGTCGATTTCCGGCCCGTTTTTCGGTGGCTGGGAAATCTATCACATGAAAGGTTCACCGGTTGATCCCAATCGGATCTATGCATCGCAGAGCAGCGGTTGGTTTGGCCAGATTATTCAGCGTTCCGATGACGGCGGCAAGACATGGACCCAGCCAGGCACGCCCGCCGGCGAGCCGACGACGACGCCCGACGGGATGCCGAAAGCAGAAAGCAACAAGTTTGTGTACGATATTTCGCCGCCCACCGGCAAGCCGTTGACGACGCACCAGTGGTACGACGGCACGCAGCATCCTTGGGAGTTTAAGCGAGTGTGGCACTTGGAACCGTCGCTCTCCGCGCTCGACACGGTCTACGCTGGCGTGGAAGATGCCGCCATGTTTCGCTCAACGGACGGCGGTCAGAACTGGCACGAACTTGCGGGCTTGCGCGACGCGCACGGCTCCCGATGGATGCCCGGCGCCGGCGGCATGGGCCTGCACACGATTTTGCTCGATCCGAGCAATCCGAGCCGTCTCTACATCGCCATTTCCGCTGCCGGCGCGTTTCGCACCGATGACGGCGGCTCCACGTGGAAGCCGATCAATCGCGGGTTGAAATCGCAGTACATTCCTGATCCTGAAGCGCCCGTCGGCCATTGCGTTCACCGCATTGCGATGCACCACTCGCGCCCCGATGTGCTTTACATGCAAAAGCACTGGGATGTGATGCGCTCCGACAACGCCGGCGACCAATGGCACGAAATCAGCGGCAATTTGCCGACCGATTTCGGCTTTCCCATCGACGTCCACGCTCATGAACCGGAAACGATTTACGTCGTGCCGATCACTAGCGATTCGCTGCATTACCCGCCCGATGGCAGGCTGCGCGTCTACCGCAGCCGCACCGGCGGCAGCCAGTGGGAGCCTCTCAGCCAGGGATTGCCGCAAGAGAATTGCTACGTGAATGTGCTCCGCGATGCGATGGCCGTCGATTCACTCGACGATTGCGGCGTTTATTTCGGCACGACTGGCGGCCAGGTTTACTGCTCGCCCGATTCGGGTGATACCTGGTCGCCCATTGCGCGCGATTTTCCAGCGGTGTATTCGGTCGAAGTGCAAACGTTGCCATGATTCGCGTACTCATTCCTTATCATTTGCGAATGTTGGCCGGTGCCGACGGCGAAGTGTCGCTTGCCATCGAAGGTCTAATCACCCAACGAACGATTCTCGATGCCCTCGAAGCGCGCTATCCAACCTTGCGCGGCACGATTCGGGACCATGAAACCGGTCAGCGGCGGCCGCTGGTGCGATTTTTCGCCTGCGAGGAAGATATTTCGCTCGATTCGCCAGATGCGCCGCTGCCGCTGGCGGTTGCGTCCGGCGCTGAGCCGTTTTGGATCGTCGGTGCCATCGCCGGCGGATAAATGGGAACAAATGCGAAACGGTCGATGGATTGTGGCGGGGTCGGTTTGCGGGCGGCGGCTCCTACTTGGGGATCACGAGGCGAGACATGGACGCCTGCCCGATCGAGCTGGTCGGTTCACGCTTTCAGCGACTGTTTTGCCGTCGCGCGGGCGCTGACTTCGCGGATCAACTCGCTGCTCGGCAGTAAACACGTTTTTGAGCGATTGGCCGAGATAGCAAGAATCGACCCTCAGTTGACGGCTTCTTAGCGGCTTAGAATGGGTTCGCCCTGAATGGCCTCGTTCTGTGGTCAAACACTCGCGCAATTGTTTGCCTCATGCCGTTGAATCAGTTACCATGAGGTTGCGCCAACTAGACTCACATCCGCGCTCGAACAGCATGGCGCGAGCGTTTTCTCGTCGCGATTGGCGATTGCGGCACAGCCTGTAGCGCCGAATAATAGCGGCCACGATGAATGAGATGCCGCTAACTGAGTCGCCGTTTCGGTTTCGGGTACTGCATGTGGATGCGCATTCGCGCGCGCGGCGGGCTACATTTCAAATGCCGCATGGGGCGGTAGAAATGCCGGCATTTATGCCGGTGGGCACACAGGGGACGGTGAAGGGTCTGGAGGTTGAGATGCTGCGCGCGACCGAGGCGCAGATGGTGCTGGCGAACACCTATCACTTGGCGCTGCGGCCAGGAGAGAAGCTCGTCGAGGAGTTGGGCGGGCTGCACAAGTTCATGGGATGGGATGGACCGATTCTAACCGATAGCGGCGGATTTCAGATTTTTAGTCTGGCGGCGAATGTGGAAATCACGGAGGAATTGGCTTCCTTTCGGTCGCACATCGACGGAAATCTCGTCGAACTGACACCGGAGCGAGCCGTGGCCATTCAGGAATCGCTCGGCAGTGACGTGGCCATGGTGCTCGATCACGTGGTCTCGCTGCCCAGCGAGCCATCTCTCATTCGCGAAGCGATGGAGCGAAGCGTGCGATGGGCGAAGCGTGCGAAAGCAGTGCATCGTCGCTCCGATCAAGCGCAGTTTGCGATTGTGCAAGGCGGGCTTAATGCGGCACTGCGGCTGGAATGCACCGCGGCGCTGCGAGAGCTGGATTTTCCCGGCTATGCGATTGGGGGCCTCAGCGTCGGCGAACCACCAGCGGAAATGTACCGCATTCTCGACGAGACGACCGATGCGCTGCCGGCGGAGAAGCCGCGGTATTTAATGGGGGTTGGCCGGCCGCAGGATTTGCTCGAAGCAATTGCCCGCGGCGTGGACTTATTCGACTGTGTCCTCCCCACGCGCAACGGCCGCAATGCGATGGCGTTTACCGATGAGGGAACGTTGCGGCTGCGAAATGGGAAATTCACCGATGATCGGCGGCCGCTCGAGGAACATTGTCCATGCCCGGCGTGTCGTCGCAGCCGGGCCTATTTGCGGCATCTGTTCATTGCCAGCGAGATGCTGGGGCCGATTTTGCTCTCAGCCCACAACATTACCTACTATCAGCGGCTGATGGCCGATGCACGGCAGGCAATCGAGGCGGATCGGTTTGAAGAGTTTCGGCGCGAAAAGCAGCGCGGATGGGCGAGAGGAGAAACGGTGAGTGCGGAATGACGAATGCAGATTGGAAATGAGAGCACGCTTCGCTCACCTTGCACCGTTCTGCATTTGCCCTACTCACTCCACGGGTGGTAGAAATTGCAGATCGCTGCCAAGCGAAGGTTTGTATGAGTCGACGTGTTCTGGTGTTGGCGGCAGCGAATTGCCATAGCGGTTGCCGAGGTTCGTCGTGCCGCTCGGCGGCGAATCGCTCCGAAGATAATTCGGCGCAGGGCCAGGTTCTGGGGCGATGCCGTACGAGGCCGCCCGTTGTGCAGGGGCCGGTACGGAAGCGACTTGAGTTGGCGTCGCTGCCGCGACAGGCATTCTGGTGAAATTTTGGTTCGTGTTGCTAGCGGCAATTCGATCGCCCCATTGGCGAGCGGCGGTAAACGACGGGTCGAGCATCGCTGCTCGCTGAAAATGCGCGGCCGCCGATTGCTTGCGCCCGCGTTGCTGCAATAAATAGCCTAAGTTGTAGTGGGCCACAGCTTCGCCATGCACCGCCTTGAGTTGCGCAAGCGCTTCATCGGAGCGATTTTCGTCGACCAACAACGAGGCCAAATTGTTGCGATACAATTCGCGGTTTGGCTGCAATTCGGTTGCCTTTGTCAACGCCTGAATGGCTTCCGTAGGTATTCCGCGGCGGGCAAAGCATAGCCCCAGGTCGTTTTGCGCGGCAGCCTCCTTGGGATGGGCCTTGGCAGCCGCCACGTAGATTTGCGTGGCTTGATCCAAGCGACCCTGGCGATCGAGCATGTGCGCGTACGACAGCATGGTTGTCAAGTCATTGGGCGCGATCATGAGCGCCTTTTCATACTGGTCGGTGGCTTCGTCGTAGCGCCCCGCTTTTTCGTAAATGGCCGCCGTAGCCACGTAAATCTCGGGGCCGATTTTCTTTTTACTGACGGAGCTGGTCTCGATCGGCGCGCCGTTCGGCGCCATCGGCTTCATCTCGGGAGTCATCCAGCCTTTGACTTTGGTTGCGCCGCTCTTAGCCGAGTCGCCAATCGCTTTCGGTACGGCGGCAATGCTAGCACCAAACTTTTGCCACGTGCTCGGTTCAGGTCTGTTATCGAGACCCATTCCTGGCGAGACGATGGGCCGCTGTTGGAACTCACTGGAGTATTCGCCGTAAGACTTCGTGTAGTCGGAACGACTGAGGTCGAAGCCCGACGCTTCGGCTTTCTTGGCCAGCGGACTGTTAAAATCGGATCGTGAGTTTGTACCGCTAATTGGGTTCGCGCTGCCGCTGCCGAGCATCGTAGCAGAAACGGTCAGCGTGACCGACCATGAAAGCGATCGTTGAAACGCAAGTCGCACGGAACACCTCCCTGTGCTGTGCCGCAATGATCGCGCGAGACCGGCAACGATCAAATTCCGCCGCCCCAATCTGGCGACGTGGCGAACCGCCCTAGGCCGTCTGCCTCGGTCGGGTTTCGCCAATTGCTAGCATGTCTCGCTATCTTTCGCCGACGGCGCACGCCGCCGCACGAGAGACTCCATGCGGGCAGTATCGTTGGTTTGATCGTCATGTTAAAGCCTTCCGCTAAAGCGGATTTCGCGGATTGTGCTGGCGGAGTCCGAAAAATGATGCGAACTCAGACGTTCGTGACTTGCGCTAGCCTCCGTGACCGAACGAAGGCAATCATCAATCAAGATCGCGATTTAAACGGCCACTTCCGATGCTCTCCACTTTGAGTTGCCAAAGCAGCGGCAATCCATTTCGCCGAAGACGCGCATGCTTACAGCGCACGCCGATATCGCCGCCCCGATGGACGCGCTGGACCGGGCGGCGGCGATGGTTGGCTGCCTGGTTCCTGCCGATGATCGGCATGCGCTGCCACGGTCAGACCGTTCGCGGCAATCGGCGCCTGCGCTTGCTCGGTGGAGGCAAAGCTCGAGAATTCTTCACGCACCAGCAACCGATTGATTCGCATCTCAATCCGCGTCAGTTCGCTGCCTTCCTCAGGTGTCACGAACGTATACGCCACTCCTTCGCGCCCCATGCGACCCGTGCGGCCGACACGGTGAACGTAGTCGTCGCAAAATTGTGGAATGTCGTAATTGATAATGTGTGAAATCCCACTTACATCGATGCCGCGGCCGACAACGTCGGTCGCGACCAAATAGCGGACTTTGCCGGCGCGAAATCCGGCCATTACGCGGTCGCGAGCCCCTTGACCAAGATCGCCGTGAATGGTCGCGACGTCGGACAGCTTTTTCGAAAGTCGGTGATGGACCTTTTCGGTACCGCGCTTCGTGCGGCAAAAAACGATTGCCTGTCGCGGCTGCTCGCGTTCGAGAAGTCGCTCAAGCAGTTCGAATTTTTGGTTTGCGTCGACCGTGAAATAAAACTGCTCAATGGTCTCAACCGACAGATCCTTCGGCGAAAAATTCAGCGTCTCTGGATCGCGCATGTACCGCTTCGACAGCCGTTCGACGGGCGGCGGCACGGTCGCCGACAGGAGCAGCGTTTGCCGGGACTGCGGACAACGGCGTAAAATCCTTTCAATGTCGGGACGAAAGCCGATATCGAGCATCCGATCGGCTTCGTCGAGCACGACGATTTTCAAGTCGCGCAATTCCAGCGTGCCGCGAGCCAAATGATCGAGGATGCGCCCGGGTGTGCCGATGACCACCTCTGCGCCGCGCCGAAGCTTGTCGATTTGCCCTTTGATGGGTTTGCCGCCATAGATAGCCACCGAATGGACTTTGCGACCGTGCGACAGCTTGTCCACCTCTTCGCGAACCTGCACTGCCAATTCGCGCGTCGGCACCAGCACCAGCGCCTGCGGCCCGAAATGTCGTTTCGCCAGATCGACAACTTCCAGGATTGGAATGCTAAATGCGGCCGTTTTGCCGGTGCCTGTTCGGGCTTGCCCCAGCACATCGACGCCGGCGAGCGCCCGCGGAATCAAGCCGGCCTGAATCGGAGTGGGCTGCGAATAGCCCGCCTCCTTCAAAGCCGACATCATGGTGGACGAAAGATTTAGATCTTCAAACCGAGCAGTACTTTCAAGAGAGCTTTGCGCCATTCCAAAAACAGCTTTTTACCGTACCAACGATTCGGCAAGTGGCCGACGAGAGGGATTTTTTTCGTGTTATTTTCGTGTTGATTTGGCGCAAGTCTAGCACAGCAAACAACTTTGGTCAAGCCGCGAGAATTTGTGGCTGAACCTTTGTTGCTGGCGGCTTCCCATCGACCTCAATCTGCGCGATATTTGCGCGTGCCACCGCGAGCGAAAGCAGCGGCAATGCGCCACGCTTGCTCCGATCGCGAATTGACTTTATGCAGCCGCCGACATAATATGTTCTTTAGTACATTTACGAGTTAGACTCTTGGCGAATGCTTTAGAACAACTGCAGGAGGCGAATCGCTTCCACGCAGGCTCAGGTGGAATTCGTCCTTCGGCGATAGAAACCGTCGGCGATTTTTCGATCATCCTTTCAGCCAAACCTTTGGAGCGATTCAGTGCCTTCTATCTTTAGCCAACTCCCGGCAGCCGCCTTACTCGCCGCCCTGCTCTTAAACTATCTGCCCAGCGCTTCCGCTGCCGACGCATCGCCGTCGATCGAAAGCAATTGCCTGAAGAATGTCCGGCAGCTCACTTTTGATTTCACCAAAGCTGGCGAAGGATATTTCTCTCCTGATGGCCGCACGATCATTTATCAAGCCATCCCACGAGATTACATCTTCTATCAGATCTACACGCAGCCTCTGCTGCCGGCCAGCGCCGTTGGTCGCCCCGCTGTTCCGAAGCTGGTCAGCACCGGTCGCGGCCGAACCACTTGCAGCTACTTCGCGCCCGATGGAAGAAGCATCATGTTTTCCAGCAGCCACCTCGATCCCAATCTTGCCGCGACCGAGGCCAAAGCAAAAGCTCAACAAGAAGAAGACAAGCGCACCGGCAAGCGCCGTCGCTACCAATGGGATTTCGATCCATATATGGACATATTTACCGCCGACCTCGATGGAAAGCACCTTCAACAAATCACCAAAACGCCCGGTTACGACGCCGAAGGCGCCTACACGCCCGACGGCAAAAAGATCGTCTTCTGCAGCGATCGCGATGGCGATCCAGACATTTATGTGATGAACGCCGATGGTTCGAACGTCCGCCAACTGACGAACGAACCTGGCTACGATGGCGGGCCGTTTACCTCTCCCGACGGGCGTCGCATTGTTTATCGCAGCGACCGCAAGCAATTGGAAATGCTGCAAATCCATGTGATGGACTTCGACGGCAAGAACGATACGGCACTTACCGACAACGCCGGAGTCAATTGGGCGCCTTATTGGCATCCGACCAAGCCCTACATCATTTGGACTGGCGCCGACCACTCGAACCCGACAATTCGCCCCAACTACGACCTATGGTTGCTAAGGTATTCCGAAGAGGGAGGCAAGATTGTCGTCCAAGCGAAATGGCGCATCACCGATCACCCGGCTGCCGACGTGCTGCCCGTTTTTTCGCCCGACGGAAAAAAATTGATGTGGACCAGCAACCGCACGGACAACCATACCAGTCAGTTGTTCATCGCTGATTTTTGGCAGCCCGTTGAAACCGTGCCAGGCGAATAACTACCGAGGACACCATCGGCCCTCATTTCTGCAACTTGAGCAGGTAACTGCCTGGGCACACGGTTAGAGGCGGTTAAGTGGCCTCGCTCTTCCTCAGGATTGAAGGGTGTTTCATAGGTTAGGCACTCCAGGCAATCCGACATTGTTGCCATCGACTCTCATTCCATCTGGATTTGAGTTTGAGGAGCAGGCCAAGGTTTTGTGCCACCACAAATCCTTATCCATGGCGGTAAGCGAGAGCATGGAGCGATCGGCCGGACAATTGTCAATTTCGCCGACCGAGCGAATCGATCGCCAAAGCCACCAGCAACGCGACCAAATCGATTGTCCAAATCGCCCCTGCCGCCAGGCAGAGCCGACCGATGGCGCTGGCGCCCGACTGATCATTCATGGCCGCCAGCAAATGCGACAGGCCGAGCAAGACGCAAATCACGATTGGCAGGCCTACGGCCCCGGCGACCAACCCCAAAATCACACGTTGCGGTATCAACGGAGTAGACTCCCAGCGAGGAATGGCTGAAATTGTCCCGGCAAACCGCCACGGTGTCAATCGCGGCCGCCGTTCGGTCGTGGGATCGTTCGCTCAAAAACGTGCAGGCCACTCACTCCGCAACAGGCTTTTCGCCTCGCGGATCGAGCTGCCTACTCAACACGATAGCACGACTCGCCGCTCCCCCGCCGACGCGCCGAGCTGGTGCGGCAGTTCCCAATTATTACCAAGCGAGCCGCTCCGACCGGTTGCTTCCCCTGCTTGACAACCTCCAAGTTTGATATATGACATTGCGTACATGTATCATGCGGGCGGAGTTCCCGTCGTGGAGGCTTTACCAAGACACCTCTTCGATCCGATGTGGGGCCACGGCCGGGCCAATCCTCCGATGGTGTTTCCAGTTTGCACATTTCCCGATCCTCGGTCACAATGGAGTGTAGCAGTCTGCACGCCCGGCCGGCAACGAACAACCTGCCGCATCTCCGCTCATCATTCACGAAGAGGCCTTCGATGGGTAATTTATCACGGCCCGTCCATTTCGCTTTGGCAGCGGCCCTTGCCATTCAGGCTACGGCGCGATCCGACACGATTACGATGAACGATGGGCGTCACATTGACGGCACGGTTTCGCAGCTCAACACAATGCAAGTTGGCGCCGGCGCGCCGGCGGCCCCAGCGACCAAGCTCATTGTCATGGTCACCGACGGCCTGCGTCGCTATTACGTTCCTGCAAGACTCGTGCGCGGAGCCGATCCAGCGCCTCCCGATGGCTCGCGGCTGGAAGAGTTCAACGTGCCGCAGCCTGCCGCAACCGCCGGCCAACACATTGGCGGCGTAGGCGCAATTGTGGGGATCACGCCCTGGGACGATTTTGGGCGGCGCAAATTTACCATGCTCGGCGGGCCGACCGGGCAGATCGACATTTTGCAGGGCATCACCAAGATCACTCCGGTGTATTGCGTGGTGGAAGCGCTACAGACCAAGTCGAACGCGGCGCAGACCTACGTCTGGGAAATGCGCATCGCCGCCTCGTCGATTCCACGAGAAACGCTGGCGGCCATCCTTGAGCGGCTTGTGGACAAAACCAACGTCGATCAGCGGCTGAAAGTCGTTAAGTTGTTTCTTCAGCAACAGCGCTTTCGCGATGCCGAAAATGAACTCAGCAGAATCATCAAGGAATTTCCCGATCGCGCCAATCTAAGAGCCGTCGCCAAAGAAATCAAGCAGAGCTTCGCCGGCCAGCTTTTGGACGAAATCGAGACGCGGACTGCTGCCGGCCAGTATGGCGTGGCCCGCTACATGTTAGACAATTTTCCATCAGACGACGTCGGCGGGCAAATTCTGCAGCGGGTTCGCGCAAAAATTGAAGAGCACGACGAGCAGCGAGAGCGCGGCGAAACTATTGTCAAGCAACTGGCGGCACTCGCGGCAGGCTTGCCGGACTCCGCGCTGCGCGAAAAGGTTGAGCCGCTAGTCAAGGAAATCACCGCGGACATGCGGATCGGAACGCTCGACCGAATGGCCACCTATCGCCGGTTCGCCGACGATCCCAAGAGCACGCCCGAGCAAAAGTTGTCGCTTGCGATCAGCGGCTGGTTGCTGGGGGCGAATGAGGCGTCGGAAAACCTCGTCTCGACGCTCGCCCAAGCCGAAACGCGGGATTTGATCGTCGATTATCTGCGGACCAATTCCAACGAAAAGGTGAAGCAAGACGACATCATCGGCAAAATCAAGAAGCAAGAATTTCGCACGCCGAAACTGATCGCGGCCCTGCTCGGCAAGATGAAACCGTCGCGCGACTTGCCGACGGTCGATGAAGATGGGTTCTATCAACTGTCGGTGCCGAGTGTGGCGACTGAAAGCGACGTCGCGTATTTCGTGCAATTGCCGCCGGAGTACGATCCACATGGCTCCTATCCCTGCGTCATTTCTCTGAACGGCGCCGGCAGCACGCCGCAAGCTCAGATCGAATGGTGGGCGGGGGCTGCGGCTCCGGCCGGCGAAAATCGCTTGCGAATGGGGCAAGCGTCGCGGCACGGCTACATCATCGTTGCTCCGACTTGGAGCAAACCGCACCAGAAGCAGTTCGAGAGTTCCGCGCGCGAGCATCATGCGGTCCTTTCGGTGCTGCGCGACGCTTGCCGGCATTTTGCCATCGACACCGATCGCGTGTTCGTCAGCGGACACGATATGGGGGCCGCTGCGGCATGGGAAATCGGACTGGCGCATCCCGATTTGTGGGCCGGCGTGATTCCGATCGTTCCACCGTCGGCAAACGTGATGATCCGAAAGTATTCTCCCAATGCCGAATTCGTTCCGCTCTATTTTGTCGGCGGCGAAAAAGATGGCGACACTATGATTAAGAATTCTTCGGAGTTCGACGACTACATTAATCGAACAAAGCCCTACGACGCCACCATCGTCGAGTTTCTCGGTCGCGGGCACGAACATTTCTCCGACGAAATCATTCGCATCTTCGATTGGATGGGGCGTAAGCGAAGAAATTATGCGCCGCGCGAATTTCACGTCGTCACGCAGCGCGAAACCGACAGCTTCTTCTGGTGGGTCGAACTGCAATCGTTCCAACCGCCGCCCCGACCTATGCAAATCGAATCGCGATTGACGGCCAACAACGGCATCAGCGTCAGTTGCGGAGCAAAGGCGACCGTCCTATTATCGCCCGATGTCGTCGATTTTTCGCGGCCGTTTACGGTCACGCTCAACGGAAGACCGCTCCGAGGGGCCGCAAGACTTCAGCCCGATATCGCGGTGATTCTGGAGGACTCCCGCAGCCGTGGTGAGCGCAAGCACCCATTTTGGGCAAAACTAGAGTGAGCGGTGAATGGAGTTGGAGAGAAATTGGATGGAGCGCGCGAAATCGCTTCAGCTACCGGATGGCCTGAATTTCATCGCCTTCGGCTTTTCGCGAGTTGCTTTCCGCCGTGGTGGTTCTCAGTTCCGCACGCGCATTCATGTCAACGCCGGTTTCAACGGCCGTTGCTCGCGGCAAGGCAAACCCGATGCATAACCAGCCATCCTCCAGACTGCTGACGATGAACCCCGCTGGACCGAGGTATTTCCGAACTGCGTCGAATTCTGGCAGGGCGGCGCCGTCGATCCGTTGCTTACGCAGCACCCCTTCCTTGCCTTCGCCCAGCACAGAATTGAGAATCTGGCCCAACAGCGTTTCCGCCCGCGGCATTTGGCCAGTGCGAATCAACTCATACGTGGGCCGCAACTCTTCATCCATCCGCGAAAATGTGCGGAAACTGATTGAGCCGTTGCTCCCCATCGTGGCGGCATGGCCGCTGACAAGTTGAAAATCGGCCGCGGCACTGAGGTGGTTCGGGCTGTTCACGTGCGACAGCACCTTTTTCAGAAACTCGATGTGCGATGCACAATAGAGCTGGCCGTGTGCCACGCAAATGGCGGAGGTCGAAAGCAAACGCTCTTCTTTGTTGCGTTTGATATGCGTATGACCCACAGGTTGAATTTTTCCACCCGGTCCTTCGATTTCCAGATTCGGAACTTCGCATTCGGCCGGGACAATCTCCCAGATCACAAATTTCTCGAACTCTCGTCGATGCGCATCTTTGTCCGACTCCATCAATTTGTGGATCGTCTCGGCGACGACGCGCTCGTTCGTCAACTCGGCCGCAAACACTTTTCGTTCGCTGCGTGGACCGATTGGAATTTCGTTGTCGGTAATCACCGTCGCCCGATCGCCGAGATGAGCGACGAGATTCTTTTCGATATCGACCATCGGCCCGTCGGAGTCGTCGCGCAGGCTTTCAAGTACGTCGCGGAATACGCCTTTTTCGCCGACCATTTCGTCGACCAGAGTTTCGGCGTTGATAAAGGCCGTTTTCATGTCCCAGTTGAAGGTCGTATAGGTTGCGATGTCGCTGGGAACCCACGACTGCGGCTGCAATTCGCCGCCAGGCGGAAAGCAAAGCATCCGAGCGGCCAAGTTGTATTTATCTTTACTGTAGGTCTCGCGTCCCGGAAGCGGCGGCGCATAGATCGCCGTGCGATGGACCAACTCGTATTTGCCGGCGCTGAAGTTTACAAAGCCCCCGACTCCTTGGATTGCCGTGAAGCCCTGGTTCTTGAACACTTTGAGCAAGTCTGGCCCTTTTCGTCTCTCGCGCGGCGGCAACTCGGATCGCAACGCCTCCACATATCCAAATGGCTCAATGAACCAACGAAAGTCGGGAATCACCTCTCCCACACCAGCCGATGCACGACAACGCGCCATAATTTCGCGATAGGCCGGAACGTTGGCGAGCGAATCCTGCCGCGAACTAGTGGTCGCCGCCACGATGCTCTCCATCACAGGAATGCTATCGGAGGCGACAAGCAGGTTGTTTCGTAGATAATAGGCGGCCGTCGGCGCTACCTTGCGATCGGGCTCGACAGCAAGCTGATACGCGACAATCGGGTCGCCCGCTTGACGACGAAATTGTTTCGCGCCATTGCGTGCCATCCGAGCGGCAACCTTTTCCAGGAGCGCCTCGGCCATTTGCTGCCGTCCAGTGACATCAACTATCAGCGCCAACGCTGCGCTGTCGGGATTGGGCTGGATCACCGCCAGGGCAGTTTCGCCGCCGGGAATACTTTCGAGTTCTTCCCATGAGAGCCCCAGTTGGTCGAGTTGCTTCAGCCCTTTTTGTTGCAATTGATGCCTAAAATCATCGACAAACGGCTGCATCGCCGGATCGTTGAACAATTGGCCGAATTGCGACTTATTGAAGTATGCCAGCAGGCGCGCCATATCAGGAACTGCGATATAGCCCTTCGTCGTGGCAGGAAGTAGCGTATCAGACGCAGGAGGCGACGCGATACTGGTCGCTGATGAGGCCAAGACAATCAGCAGCGACCATACCAAAGCAGATAGCGGTCGAACAATCACGAAATCACTCCTTCGATAATTCGTGCAATCAACGCGGTGCGCTACCACGATTCAATCAGCCGGTGCCGTCGATCGTGGCAGCCTGTTTGCAGTGCAAAGCAAATGCCAGCGGCATTCGGCAACGCGCCTAGGGATGTCGCCGGATTCTCAAGGGAATTTCATATCCTGTATTCCGCCTGGCTTAGCCATCGAAATAAGCCCGGCGCGCAATACAATCCCGATGTACGGCGTATAGCTTCTATCGGCGCAATTTGCTGTAACCTGCGGACGCAATCGACAATTGGCCGCGCGTGCGGCATGCCGCGATTGAATGGTCAGGACCGATAAGTTGGACAATTGCAGAAGGCGTAAACTACAAAAGCTGTAGCGATTGAAGAATCTAGCGGAACTCTGACTGTATGGTTCGATTTTACAACACATTGTCGCACAACCGACGTCACTAGCACTCGCGCGGTATTACTTTCATTCATCTTGCTCTATTGCCTTGTCACACAAGACTTTGTAGCATCGCCTTAGGATAAAATTTGCCAAAATCACAAAGTTTTTGCTCAGTGCCATTTATTAACCTACTGTTGGAGTACTCCTCTTGATTTCCTGCATTCGCAGCTTCCATTCGGAGATTGCTTCCATGTTAATACGTGGCACTGTTGGCATTTGTGCATTAGCTGCTGGTTCGGCGGTTGTTGCCGATCATGTCGATCATTTTCGTCTGAAAGACCTTAACGCGGGCAGCCGTTTAGAGATCACTACTGCCGATCGCGTCTTTCGCGCCGAATTGCTCGACCCTAACACCGGTGAAACCCAGATGACCGCATCCTGGGACGGCGTGATGTTCACCGAGCCGCGGACTGTGTATCTACTCGGCGCAACGCAAGGCCGCCAGCCGAATGCCGGCGGCTTAATGCTAGTCAAGATGCATGAAGTTCAATCAGGCATGGGCATGGAATTGGGTGTCGGTTCTATGGAGGAAAAGAATCGCATGGTGACCGGACCGGTCCAGGCGATTCAGGTAGAGCGGGATTAGTCGCCCGGAGTCGGGCGGCTCTAGACTTGTCCCATTACCGACGTTGCAGGTTCCGAATGGCTTGCGGAATCTGCTCTCAGTTCAGTAGCCAGCGCACAACTTCTACTAGCCCGTCACTATCGTGACACGGCGCGACGCGATCCGCCGCCGCCTTGAGTTCCGCAACGGCGTTACCCATTGCAACGCCCAAACCTGCGCCGCGGACCATTGGAATGTCGTTCACATCGTCGCCGACGGCGCAGATTTCTTCTTCGGCGATGCCCCAATCGCGGGCCAAGTGTTGCACGGCCGACCACTTGCTGATGCCACCGGGGGCGAATTCGCACATCCAGCCGGTGTATCGGGGGCTGCGGATGACGTGGACTTGCAAGTCCTGCGGATACTGCCGCATCATTTCGTCGGCCAGTTCCAACATCGGCGGCTTTTGGGCGCAGGCGAAACCGGCGAAAATGCCCGGCGGCGGGGCGGTCATCAGCGTCGGCCATTCGCGAATGACTTGCACATTTCGCTCGAAGTATTCGGCGAGTTCAAACTGAGTTGAAATGAGTTTTGGCGCGTAGAAATCGAATCCTTCGGCATACGTATCGGCATAGAGCACGGCGTCGTAACCGCCCGCACCGATCAGTTTGAGTGCGCCTTCGAGCACACCGTTCCCAAACTCGGCGCGAAATAGGGTGCGATGATCGATCGGGTCTTTAATGAGTGCGCCGCTTGCTGTGATGAGTGGGACGTCAAGCTTGAGCGGTTCCACGAAATGCAAGGTTCGCGAATAGCGGCGGCCGGTCGCAAGCACGACACGGATATCAGCATCGTAGGCTTGTTGGATCGCTGCGATCGTGGCGGAAGTGAGTTCATCGCGGCTGTTGACGAGCGTGCCGTCGATGTCGAGCGCAAGCAGGCGATACCGAGACATGCTTACTTCGCCCCCGCCATCGCTTCGAGCTGCACGACGCTGCGGCCGTGTTCTTTCTCTAAATAGGTGCGGCCCTTCTTTACATTGATATGATCCCACGGCAGGCGGTCGCCAATTTCGCTGGATCGATGGACCATGTCGTCGAAGTTCAATCCGCAGTCGGCCAGCGCTTGCCGCCAGAGTTCGGGTTTGAGATTTTCCGTCCAGCTATCGAGTCGCGCGCCGCGACGCCAGGCGAGTTCCACGACTTCTGCCACGCGCCGATCGC
The DNA here is from genome assembly GCA_020851115.1 of Pirellulales bacterium. GTDB lineage: Bacteria > Planctomycetota > Planctomycetia > Pirellulales > JADZDJ01 > JADZDJ01. The sequence continues at coordinate 2,476 of JADZDJ010000013.1, read as the reverse complement.
CGCGACTGAGCAGTCCTTCGAGCATGCTCGTTTCCACATTGTGGCACTTCACCTTCACGCTGCGGATTTTCACGCGGCGTTTGAGATATTGATGCGCCCAATGAAAATACTCGCGGCGTTGCATGGCATTCCACTGATACGGCGTATGTGGCTTGGGCACAAAGTTCGACACACTGGCGGTGACTTGGACACACCGGCCGCGGACTTCCTTGCCGATGCTGGCAATCGTTTCGGCCATGTCGATCATGCCGTCCAGGTCCACTTCGCGCTCGCCGGGCAAGCCGCACATGAAGTAGAGCTTCACCTTGTCGATGCCATTGCTGAACGCTTCGCGGCAACCTTCGTACAAGTCTTCATTGCGGATTTTCTTGCGAATTTGCTCGCGCATGTCGTCGCGGGCGACTTCGGGGGCCAACGTCATTCCGGAATGTCGCTCGGTGCCAATCATCGCCGCCACGACTCGCAGCGCTTCGTTCACGCGCAAGCTGGGAAAAGAAATGCTGACGCCGAGCGGATACATCACTTCTTTCATCCGTCGGACCAGTTGCTCAAAAAAAGGATAATCGCTCGTCGATAGCGACAACAGTGAAACTTCGTGGTGCCCAGTGCGGCGATATGATTCGAGCGCCGCTTGCACAATGGTTTCGACTTCGCGCGTCCGCAGCGGCCGCTTAATCACGGTGCTTTGGCAAAATCGACATTGCCAAGGACAGCCGCGCATGATTTCGATGGCGATGCGGTCGTGAACGCATTCGACATACGGCAAAATCGGCGCGGTCGGCAGCGGCGTGTCGTCGAGATCCTTGATGACCGAGGGTTCGATGGTTTCCGGCACATCGCCGCGAATGCGATTGATCGTGGCGATCCGTCCGTCGGGAAAATACTCGGGTTCATAAAACCGCGGCACGTAGGCAAACGGCAACTTCGCCGCAAGCTGCGCGAGTGCTTCCTCCCGAATTTGCCTCCCCTTCTCCGCCGACACCTGACCCCTGAGCACTGAACCCTTGAGCCGCATCCACTCCTCACCAATGAGCGGCAAACTCGGCTCTCCGTCGCCGCTGACGAATAAATCGATAAACGGCGCAAGTGGCTCGGGATTCTGCGCACACGGCCCGCCAGCGATCACGAGCGGATGTTCCATCGTACGCAGAGCGCTGCGCAGGGGAATGCCGCCGAGGTCGAGCATTGTCAGTACATTGCTCGTGCAGATCTCATATTGCAGCGTGAAGCCCAGCACATCGAACTCGACGAGCGGCCTGAAATTCTCCAGGCTATACAGCGGCAGATTGTGCTTGCGAAGCTCCGCCTCCATGTCGATCCACGGCGTAAACGCCCGCTCACAAGCCCAGTCCCCCTTGCCGTTCATCAGGGAATACAACACCTGCAAGCCGTGATGGCTCATGCCGATGCTGTACATGTCGGGAAACGCCAAGCAGAGCTTGCCGCGGACGGTGCGGTGATCTTTCCGGACGATATTCAACTCGCCGCCGACATATTGCGCCGGTTGCGAAACGCGCGGCAGAATATGTCGAGTGACCATGTCTCTAAGGGTCGCGTTGAGCATAAGATGGCGCTAGCAAGATTTGGCTTCGAACACAGCGGGGAATTCGTTGGCTTGCCATTCATCTTCCATACTTAGCCCGACAATACAAGCCAAATTGCTTGCAATGCAGGGCGGATCAACAGCTTGCCATTGCCGGCAAACCAAGGATTTGGCTCCCAATGGCGGTGGGGTTGTGACGCGGACTTCCTCGTTGTGGCATGGTCCATTACAACAAGTACGCCCGAATCGAACGCTACAGGGAGACTCTGGAGACGCCGAAATGCTTCGTGTTCGCGGTGCGGCGCTGCGACGACGGCGATCCCAGGGTGCAACACACGCGGCGTCGGTCAGCGGCAACGGCCAGTGAGACAACTGCGAGCAGTATGAGCACGGCCGCATTCGGCTCCGGCACGGGCGCTGCGTTTTGGCCGGAGGGGAAGGGGAAGTGCGTCTGCCAGAGGACGAAGTCGGCCCCGTCCACGTCGCCATCGCCGTCACCGTCGCCATCGGCCGGCGTCGCGCCGCTGGGCGTGGGGAAATGGGTTTGCCAGGCGACGAAGTCGGCGCCATCCACGTCGCCGTCGGCGTCGAAATCGCCGGGCGCAAGGAGCGTGACTACTCCGGTCGTGTAAAGCTCGGTCAGATCCCAATTGTACGGACTTGAAATCGTGAACGCGCCCGTCGGGCTGACGCCGGCCCAGTCGAACAGGTCGAACGTGCGGCCGAATTGGTCGGCAATGTTCACCCCTGGGGCGAACCCCAGGGCCAAGACGCCGCCGCGCGCCACGGCGATTCCCGGCGCGAAAGAAATCGTCGAGTTCCAAGCGTCGGCCTCGAAGAGGAATTGCAACGTGCCGTCGGCGCTCATCGCAAAGTGCTGGTCGATCTGGATCGGCAACGGAGGGCCGGCGGGTGTCGAGGCAGGGTTGCCGT
>JADZDJ010000012.1 GCA_020851115.1 Pirellulales bacterium | reverse complement strand
GGACGGCAATTTGGTATGTGCGATGTACATTTCCAGGTTTGCCATACACGGTATTGTCATCCATTGCAATTGAGACCTGGGAAAGTTTGGAATACCGCATATTCTCCAGTCATATCCAAAAGTACGCGCTGGCCCTGCGAGGAGGGCCGAGGATGGCGTCAAGTTTTCAAGTTTCGCTGGGCAAATTTGTCAGCTTGACCTGAAAATTGGCTGCGGATTATAATCCATGCGTTGCTAGGGAAGGCAATTTCCGGTGTTCCGATGAGGGATGAACGTCGGGAGTCCCAAAGGTCAAGGTGGGCCCTCTGGCCGCCGGTAAGGAAACGGCCAAATACCACCTCTCGCCCCGTAAGCACGGCAAGGAGTCGCCCGTGTCTGATAGGTTGACGGCTGCTGGTTCAGTGTCGGTATCATCGCTGCACGATGCCAAAGAGCGCGTTCGGCAAGTGATCGACATTGTCGAGTTGGTTGGCAGCTATGTGCAACTTCGCCGCGAGGGACGGAACTACAAGGCAATTTGCCCGTGGCACGACGACACGCGTCCCAGCTTGCAAGTGAACCCCGAACGGCAATCGTTTAAGTGCTGGGTTTGCGATCTTGGCGGCGACATCTTCAACTTCATCATGAAGATGGAGAACGTCGAGTTTCCCGAAGCGCTCAAGATGCTCGCCGAGCGGGCGGGAATTCAACTCAAACCGTCGCGGCCAGGCGCCGGCAAATCCAGCGGCGATGAAAAGCAAGTGCTTTACCAGGCGATGTCCTGGGCAGAGGAGCAATTTCATCGGTGCCTGATGGATGCTCCCGAGGCTGAACCGGCGCGACGATACTTGGCAGAGCGAAAGATCTCTCCGGAAAGTATTCGGAAATATCGACTGGGTTATGCGCCAGATCGATGGGATTGGCTGATTCAACGGGCATTGAATAGCGAAATTACCGCCAAGCTGTTGGAAACCGTCGGGCTGGTGGTTCGCAAGCAGGACAGCCCAGGCGTTTACGATCGCTTCCGCGGTCGAGTGCTGTTTCCGATTCGCGACGTACAAGGTCGCAGCGTGGCGACTGGCGGGCGGATTTTGCCGCATCTGGCCAACGACAATCCGGCGAAGTACATCAACTCGCCGGAAACGCCGCTGTTTTCCAAGAGCAGCATGCTCTACGGTCTTGATTCGGCACGCGATGCGATCGGCAAAAGTCGCGTCGCCGTGGTCATGGAAGGCTACACCGACACGATCGTCGCGCGGCAGTTTGGATTCGACAACACGGTGGCCGTCTTGGGAACTGCGCTTGGCGATCGTCATATTCGCCTGCTTCGGCGGTTTGCCGATTCAATCACGCTGGTGCTCGATGGCGACGAGGCTGGGCAGCGACGGGCCAACGAGGTGCTTGGGCTATTCATCGCGGAACAAGTCGATTTAAGAATCGTCACCTTACCCGACAATCTCGATCCGGCCGACTTCCTGCTTGAACGTGGCGCAGAATCGTTTCGACAATTTCTCGACAGCGCCGTCGATGCCCTGGAACACAAGTTGGCCGCCTGGCAACGGAAAATTGGGCCGCGGCCAACGACACATGACGCAAATCGAGTGATTGAGGACATGCTTGGCACATTGGCCCGAGCGCCGCGGCCCCAGTCGAGCACGCCGACGCAGGTTCGATTGCGCGAACACCAGATGCTCGCCCGCATGTCGCGTCAATTTGGTTTGGCCGAAGAAATGCTGCGCGAGCGCCTGCGCGACTTACGGCAACGGGCCAAGCGGCCGGAATCGTCCGGCGAAGCCGAGATCGCTGCCGAAGCACGCCCGCAGGATCAACCTCTCTCGCCGCTCGATCGCGAACTGCTCGAAATCATTCTGCTCGATCCGCAGTCGGTCGCCGAGTTTGCCAAGGAAATCCGGGCCGGGGAGATTCAGTCGGCCACCGCTCGGCAAGTGTTCGACCATTGCTGCGAACTGCATTTGGCGGGCATCGCGCCCGATTTTGACCGGCTGATGCTCGATTTCGATGATCCTGTCATCAAAAACATGCTGGTCGATGTCGATGAATGTGCCGCCGACAAAGCAGCGCGGGAGCAGACGGCTGAGGAACAAGCCGACGAGGACGATTTGATCAAGATGAAGCGCCCCGCTCGCGTGCCGCTGGACATCGACGGCTGGCGATCGGCGTTGATCAAGCGAATTCAGCACCGCGACAACAGCCGCCGCCTCAGCGCTACGGTGCAATCGCTGAAACAAGACAAGCACGAACCCCAAGATGAACTGGAACTATTGAACCAAATCATCGCTCAGGAACGAACACGACAAGGCATTACGCTGCCCACGGAAGGGTGAGCGCCATGTCGCGCCTGGCCGGCGATTCCCGCAGGAACTTGTCGCCGGTTGGGTGAGAACGATTGGTAGTCTGGATGATTTTAACCACGGAGACACCGAGGCGCGGAATTAGCAACGTCCAATGACCATGCCTCAATGACCCCTGCTGCTGGAGCATTGGTCGTTGGGCTTTGGTAATGGACGCTTCCTCCTTCGTGCGTCCGTGTCTCCGTGGTTCGATATCCGTCCAGATCAACTCCGCGTCGCATGGAGGCGCGAAGGAGGATTCGATGGATCGCTCGAATACGGATTTGCAAGCACTGGTCGCGCTGGGAAAGACCCAAGGATATCTCACTTACGACCAAGTCAATTCGTACTTGCCCGATGAGGCCGCCAACCCCGACAAGCTCGACAATCTGCTGATGGCCCTCGATGAGGCCGGAATTGAACTCCAGAACGATCCGCCGGGCGACGGCGGAAAATCGTCCGATGGATCAAATCGCGAGTCGAACGCCGCTGAAGAAGCAGGCCCGTTGCTTACGGCCGAGGAATTGCCCAAGCTGAGTGATGATCCGATCCGCATGTATCTCAGTCAGATGGCGATTATTCCACTGCTCACACGCGAGCAGGAAATTTCGCTCGCCAAGAAGATCGAAGTGACGCGGAAGCGTTTCCGCCGCTCGGTGCTAGGATGCAACTTTGCGATGCAAGCGACGATTGACATCCTCAACAAAGTCTATAGCGGCACGTTACCCTTCGATCGAACCATTAAGGTTTCGTTGACCGAGCGGCTTACCAAAGAGCAAATCATGGCGCGCATGCCACACAATTTGAAGACACTGGGTCAGATTCGGCAGGCCAATCGCGACGATTTTCGCAAGTTGATCCGCAACAGCACTGATCGCGCTGAATGGAGCGAATCGCGCAAGCGGTTCTGTCGACGGCGGCGAAAGGCGTTGCAGTTGGTCGAAGAGTTGAGTTTGCGCACCCGTCGAGTACAGCCGCTCGTGAAGCAATTGCGTGAATTTTCGCGGCGTATGGATTTTCTGCGCGGCCGCATCTTGGAATTGGCCGGCGATCCGACGAGGGAAGACGAGCGTCGCCAGTACCGTCGCGAATTGCGCAATCTCTTGATGATTACCCTGGAAAGCCCACGCAGCCTGCGGAATCGGCTCGAAACGGTGACCCGGCAGTTTGTCGACTACGAGCAAGTGAAGCGACAACTCTCCAGCGGCAACCTACGGCTGGTGGTGAGCATCGCCAAAAAGTACCGCAATCGCGGCCTGAGCTTCTTGGATTTGATTCAAGAAGGAAATACGGGATTGATGCGGGCGGTCGATAAGTACGAATATCGCCGCGGCTTCAAGTTCAGCACTTATGCAACCTGGTGGATTCGGCAGGCGATCACCCGTGCGATTGCCGATCAGGCCCGCACGATTCGCATTCCGGTTCACATGATCGACGTACTCTCGAAGCTACGGAACGTTTCCAAGCAATTGCAGCAGCAATTCGGTCGAGAACCGACGATCGAAGAGGTGTCGGTCGCGTCCGGCGTCGAGCTGGAGGAAACCCGACGTGTGTTGAATATCGGCCGGCATCCAGTCAGTCTCGATCGCCCCGTCGGCGAGAGCGAAGACAGCAGCTTTGGCGAATTCATCGAAGACGGCGGCACGGAAAGCCCGATCCATTCGGCCGGCAATAGCATCTTGCGGCAACGGATCGAAGGTCTGTTGAAAACCTTGACCTACCGTGAGCGAGAAATTATCCGCCTGCGCTATGGCCTGGGAGACGGCTACACATACACGCTCGAAGAAGTCGGCCGCATATTCAAAGTGACGCGCGAGCGGGTGCGCCAGATCGAAGCCAAGGCAGTCGAAAAGCTGCAGCATCCGGTTCGCAGCGAGCAGTTGAAAGGCTTTCTCACCGGCGTGGCAAGCTGACGGATCGTAAGATGGTTCGCCAGCGCTTTGTTCGTCGCACGGTTGAATGGCCCGGTACGCCTGAATATTGAATGGCCAGTCAAGGATCTGGCAGATTGTCGATTCCACGATTGTCAGCGGCTGAGCGCAGCGGCGGCATCGTCCTCCGCCAGATGATATTGCAGCCGCAGTCGGCGGTTCACTTCGTCGGCTTCGCGGCTCGGCGGTTCGACGAACCATTGCGTCTGGCCGGACTGGCAGTGGGCGATTAATTCGCCGTTGCGGATGGCGACCGTGTTGGTGTGAGTGATCGGTACGCGTGGCTCATCCGTAATTAGGCCGCAGAGATTCACAGGGTCGGCCGCGGCCAGCACGGCGATCCTGTCGTCCGGCGATTCATCGCGTACGCTTCGCAGCGATTCCACCGCTTCGGGCGTCGCATATTGCTCACCGGAGACGCCGCGGACAAATCGCCCGCCGCGAATTTCGCCGCGGGCTTCCAAACGGCGATAGATCTGAACGAGCCGACACCAGGGTGGAGCGGCCGATTCGCGCGCCAGCAGGTCGCGAAATACGACGCCCCAGCGGCGGAGAAGTTGCCACGCCCAACCGGTCGTCGCTTGTTCGTCGTCCGTCGGAGTAACAATACCAGGGAAGATCGACCAGCGTCCGGAGGGCGACGCGGTGAATTGGCGGCGGAGGCGGTGCAAGCGGCGGCGCTTCTCTATTCGACGGCGGTCGGTTGAACTGCCAGATATGGTGCGCACCGCAGTGAAGGCGTCTGCGGAAACGAGTCCCAGGGAGGCAAGTTCGTGGAGTGCTTCGTCAAGTTGCGCAGGCAACAAGCCCGTGAGTGCCATCAGTTCGTGCTGAAAGAGCGCGCCTCGCTGTCGCAGTGCATCGAGCACGACGGCAGCACCTGCGCGGCAATTGGCTTCGGCCGACGCACGATCGCGCGGCAAGAGCCAGCCGAGGTTCTCGCGGAAGAAGAGCGAGATTGGCGCGGCGCGTGTGATGGCCGCGCTGCATGGTCCGGCGGCGGCGTCTTTCTTCGGCGAACATAAGCGTCCCCAGGCCAGTTCGCCCGACATCGAAAGCTCATCGAGCCACATTGGGTTGTATTTGTCGCACCGCGCCGGCAAGATGCGGCTTTCCCACAATCCGGCGGCTATTTCAATGCCTTGCAACTGAGCGAGGGCTTTGCGGAATCCGACGTGGCCATGCCAGTGTGTGCCGGGGGACAGATGATGCCAGCGCATCAAAAAGCGAATAAAGTTGTGTGGGTCCGCGGGCTGGATTTGACGGCGAAAGCCATCGAGTGTTTTACGATGAATGCGTGCCAGCAAGCGGCGTTCACACCACTCCATGGTGAGTTGTCGCGAGGCTTGTGCACTGGGATGTCGCCTTGCACATTGCTCTGGTGAACCAGGAGCGTCAACGACTGAAGCGTTGGTCAATGTCGATGTCGCGTCACTTCGATCGCCTGCGTTCGCGGCTTGACTGGCAGAATCTGTGGTAAAATAACCGCGCATTACGCTTCCCTCGCCTTCGACGGCTTCGAGCGCGGCAAACACGCGATTGGGCTCCAAAGACAGTTTCGCGCTCAATTCAATCGCCGTCACAGGCCCGCTTATTTGCATCCGGCCGCGGATCAATGTGACGATCGCTTCAGCCGATTCCCAATTTTTGCGGATCGTGTCGGGCAGAGTCGGTGCAGGCTCGGCAGTGGCGCTCGGATAGAGCGACTTGATGAGTGGCCAGCGTTCGACCACGGTCCAGCAGGGAGAAGGCAGCAAGCGTCCGGTGGAATTATCGTTCGCCGAAACCTTGTGTTCTTCTGACTCCAGACTCCTAACTCCTGAGCCCTGAATCCACACCCTCGTTGCTCTCCCCGCGGCCACTAGTTCCTCGAATGGTGGCGTCCACTCCGGGGCCTCGTCGGCCCGCAACAGGCACATGCCGTGAAGCGCGTCGTGCAATTCGTCGGCGTCGCGCACTAACGGCCAGGCTTCGGCGCGAACTTGTGCGATGGCTTCGGGATCGAGTCGGCCAAGGTCGCTGGCCGCGTCGAACGAGAGACCGCGGCGCAACGTGACCGCGCGGGCGCGGCGTTCTTCCAGCGGAGCATCGTCGAGGAATGCGTAGGGGTTGGCATTGAGAATTTCGTGGCTGAATGGCGACGGCTCACGGGTGTCGCGAGCGACGAGTTCGATTTTGCCAGCACGCATGTCGGCCAGCACTTCAAGCCAGCGATCGAGATCCATAGCTTCGTGCATGCAATCGCGCATCGTCTGGTCGATTAGTGGATGATCGGGAATCTCGGTGTCGCCGTGGTGGTTTTCGAGGCAGCCGGCTTGAGCGGGGAAGACGGCGGCCAAGAGGTCGTCGGAGCGAAATCGCTGCAAATTCGGCGGGACTCGTTTGCCATGCTTGCTGCGGAGCACCGCCAGCGAACGGGTTGCCGCCCAGCGCCAGCGGGTTTGAAACACGGGGGCGGCCAACAACGCCTGTTCGAGCAAATGGCGACCGTTTTCAGGAGTCAACATGCCGAACATCGAATCGAGCGGAAAACTGTGCTGCGGCCCGAGCGAAAGGACAAGGCCGTCTTCGTCGGCGCTAGCCTGAAGTTCAAAATCGAAACTGCGGCAGAATCGCTTGCGAAACGCCAGCCCCCAGGCGCGATTAATCCGAGCACCCAGCGGAGCGTGAACGACCATTTGCATCCCACCCGATTCGTCGAAGAATCGTTCAAACACGATGCGTTTCATGGTTGGGACCAGGCCGACGGCGGCGACTTGAGCGGCGATGTAGCGCGCCGCCTGTGTCGCGGCATGGTTGTTCAAATTGCATTCGGATTGGAGCCATGCGACGGCGGACGAAAGTTCGGGTTCGGGGCTGTCGCCGCTCGAGTGGAGAATGGGGACTGGAGAAGGCGGAATTGGAAGCGAGGCGTCGGGTGCCTGACGCCTGCTAGTCTCGTCAAGTAGTGTTACTTGTATTCTATCTTCTGCCTGCCGTTTGCCACCCGCCGCCTGCTGCACCCTGCACCCTGAACCCTGAACCCTCCGTTCCAACTCCTCCCGCAGGTCCGACACTTCGTGCGACAACTCGATTGTTCGCCCTGGCGCCTCTCCCAGCCAAAATGGGATGCTCGCTGGGGCGCCTCGGGCATCGGTGACATAGACATCGGAGCCGCGAACGTAGTTGACACGCCACGATGTATTGCCGAGTAGAAAGATGTCACCAATGTTACTTTCCAGCGCGAAATCTTCATTGACCGCACCGACGAAGGTTTCGTTTTCGGTTAGCACGCGGAAATCGCCAAGCTCCGGGATTGCTCCGCCGCAGGTGATGGCTACGATTCGCGCGCCGCGGCGAGCCTTGACGCGTCGGTTCACGCCGTCACGGTGGAGCCATGCGCCGGCCTTGCTGCGAGGCGAGATTCCTTCGCTGAGCATCGTCACAATACGATCGAACTGCCGCCGCGAAAGTTTTTGATAGGGCCAGGCGCGCGTGACGAGCTTGAACAAGTCGTCTTCCGACCAATCGTCGCTGGCGCACATGGCCACGATTTGCTGGGCAAGCAAATCGAGTGGAGCATCGGGGATTTCGATTTTATCGAGCCGTCCGGCCTTGACGGCCCGATTCAGCGCGATGCATTCAATCAGTTCGTCACGAGTGAGCGGAAACAATCGACCTTTGGGAGTGACCCCCAGCGAATGCCCCGATCGTCCGACGCGCTGTAAAAACGTAGCGATCGAGCGCGGCGAGCCAATCTGGCAGACCAGTTCGACGTATCCGACGTCGATTCCCAATTCGAGCGAGGCCGTGGCGACGATGGCCTTCAATTCGCCCCGTTTCAGCCGCTCTTCGACATCTAGACGGATCTCGCGTGACAGACTGCCGTGATGGGCCGCGACGGCTTCTTCTCCGAGCGATTGGCGAAGTTGATGGGCAACGCGCTCGGCTAGCTTTCGAGTGTTGACAAAAACGATTGTACTGTGATGCGCACGGATTAAATGTGAAAGGCGCTCATAGACCTCCCCCCATTGCTCACCGGAGCAGACGGCTTCGAGTTCACTCGGCGGAACTTCGATGCCAAGATCGAGCAGACGTTGGTGGCCGCAATCGATAATCGTGCAGGAACGAAGAGGGGATGGAGAGTGCGGAAAGGGGAATGAAGCTTTGTGCGAGCGCCTGGGGGCTGAGGTTTGACGGCCTGCCGCCTGATGGAGCGGATTAAGCTGTACCGAATCCTGAACCCTGAACCCCGAACCCTCTTCCGGATTCCCAACCTCCCATTCCGCATTCCCCAGTGATCCCACCAAGAACTTCGCGATCTGCTCAATCGGCGCCTGCGTGGCTGACAGTCCGATTCTTAACGGCGGTTGATTGCAGAGATGTTCGAGACGCTCGAGTGTAATCGAGAGGTGCGAGCCGCGCTTGTCGCGCGCGAGCGAGTGGATTTCGTCGACGATCACGGTTTCGACGCTGCGCAACATTTCTCGGCTCTTGGCACTGGTCAATAACAAATACAGCGATTCGGGAGTCGTGACCAAAATGTGTGGCGGACGACGGAGCATCGCGGCCCGCTCGCGTGCGGGCGTATCGCCGGTGCGAACGACGGCGCGAATTTGCGGCGGCTCGAGGCCCGCATCGATTGCCGCCTGACGTAGTTCGGCAAGCGGCACTTCCAGATTGCGGTGGATGTCGTTTGAGAGGGCCTTCAATGGCGAGATGTAGACCACTTTCACGGCATCCTTGAGCGTGCCGGCCAGGGCATCACGATGCAGCCGGTCGAGGCAGGCCAAAAAGGCCGCTAGTGTCTTGCCACTGCCGGTGGGAGCGGCAATCAAGACGTTTCGGCCGGCCACGATCTCCGGCCAGCCGCGGCGCTGCGGATCGGTCGGCTCACCAAAGCGATTGCGGAACCAGGTTTCGGTAAGTGCATGAAACACGGAGGTACTCCCTCGGACGAACGCGCGAACTTACCGATCCCAACTTGGACGGCAAACTATCCAGTGTCCGCCATTGTCGAATTATTCGCCAGAGGGAAGCTTCGTTGAATCCCGTGTTCTGGGATGGTTGCGCGGGATTTGGCGCCAAATAAGCTTCAGTTTGTGAAATGGTTTCCCTCGCCACGGAGTCTCTGGGCGCGTAGCAATGAGTTGGCATCAGATGCGGCCGGCCTGCGAGCTGATATCGTTGCATCGGATTCATTATTCCACACGCCCGCCTCGCGCGGCGGCGGAGCTTTGCCCCGGCTTGCAGGCAAGCTAAACAATAACCAAGGGACGCCGGTTTTTTATGATGCACGCAAATTGTACCTGGTTCGCCGACGATTTTGCGAATTCGGCAATTCTCCACCGTGCCAGCCACTGATCGCCGACAACGAGAAATGTTTCATACGTTCATTTATATGGTCATGCGGTTAGATATTGGCTTACTTGGAGATGCTCGAAGTTGAATGGATGACAACTCATTGGTGGATTATCAATGCGTTTACGGGTGCTATTGCCGCACTTGACTAGCTCGTTTGGACCTTGCTCTAGTCGATTTCCTCGTCAACCCGACATGAAGAAATCAGGTAACCGTTCACAGGTCGGCCATACTTGGGGTTCGCTAACGAGGCAAGGTCAATATTAAAGTGGGTTTTGCGAGTGCACAAATTTTGTATTGTGCAGCCTGCCCAATTTCATGCATTTGTTGTCCCATGAACGTTGCAGCAAATTGAAGGACAACAAAAACTCCCTTGTTTTCTAGGCTCACCGGGGTGTGAACGCTTACGAAATCAGTATCTTGACCAAAGTCGACGCTGTCCGATCAATCGAAGGGGTATTGAGGGTCTGGAATTCCTGTTGTAAGGCCAATCGAAGATTCGTCCGAGCGGGAGCTGCGACGTCTGTGAAAGTCTTTATTGTGGCACACCTTATGACTACGTCTCACCGTTCCAATCGCAATCCTTTTTTCGGAATCAACCAATAGAACAACCATGAATTATTAGTGAGCCGAACTCCACCTCGACAGCCTATAATTGCAGCGGGGAGACGCCAGGCGGTCACGGGGGCCGAATCTGGTTTTCGACTTGCTTACTTAGGCAAAGGTGAGTTATGAAATGGAAAGGTACTTTCGTGATGGTTTGCAGTGCAGCCTTGTCGGCCGCGCCCACAATGGCCAGCGGGGAAGCACACAGCGTCAGTTACCGAGGGCGCTGTATGTGCCGATCGCAGGGTGTGCAATCCGCTGGAAATTACAATTACTATGACAACTCCGCACCGGTGGTTACTCCAGCACCAAGCGCTAGCCGCGCTCCTTCGATCGTGCAGCAGCCGACCGAACGTCGAAGTTTCTCGGCTCAGCCGTCAGTGAAAGCGCCCTGCGATCCGCAGCCGATGGCGCCGTCGGCCCCAATGGCCAAACGCGCACCATCAACAACCGAACGCCGTGCGATGTCGGTTGCTCCCACACCGATGCCAATGTTCAATTTTGCACCGTCGTACCAGAATCAGTATCGATCTCGCAGCTCTGGAGGCGGTGCTCCCTATTTGCGGGCCGATTCAAAAGCTCGTGGCTATTAGGCGATTGAACTTCGCGAGCTTGCGCAAGCGAATATGATCGTGGCGCGGCGGCTGAATTCTGTGAGCAAAGAGCCGCCGCCAACCGTTGGTCGCGGCGATTTTCGATAGCCATCGATTTGCTTGTGCGCGTGGCTTTCAAACACTCGCTCGATCAACGTCTGACGATGGCGTAAGGCAGAACATTTCCGCCGCCACCGCTTAATGTTTATTCCCAGGCGGGGATTCTTCGGGCTAAGTGGCATGCTTGCATCTTGCGCTCTGGCGTGCGACAATCCGCCCAACCATCGTCAGGTTTCCAATCGCGGGCATTGAACCAAGACACAATTGCAGGAGCAAACGCGCCGGATGAATGTGATTCCCCTTGGTGAAAATGTCATCGTAAAGCGAACGGATGCGGAAAGCCAAACTGTTGGTGGCATCGTGCTTCCCGAATCGGCACAAAAAAAGCCCGACAAAGGCCGCGTGTTGTCGGTTGGAGATGGAAAGTTGCTCAATGATGGCACGCGCGCGGCAAGTCAAGTGCGCGAAGGAGACCGCGTGCTATTCAGCTCGTGGTCGGGAACCGAAGTCGAATTTGATGGAGAGAAATTGTTGATTTTGCCAGAACATGACATTTTGGCCGTACTCGACTGACTTAGGGCGTATCGTATAATTGACCGTTGGTTTGTTCGTTGAGCCAGCACCGTGCCAGTCTCGACGACGCGCTGGGGAACTTCTGCCCAGCGGATGAGTCGATTCCGTTCATCCTTTCCGAGTCAGAAGTCTGCGCACCGTTCTTTGGAGGAGTCTTTCATGCGCATTCGCAAAAAATTGTTCGCCGTGGCTACGGTTTTATCCAGCATCATTGCGATTCCCGTTTTGTTCGCCGCCGATACTGCCCCAACCAAAGTGGATGGCCAGCAACTGCAACAGGCCGTCGATCGAGGTATTTCTTTTCTGCTCACGAAAGGCCAGGCCGCAGATGGCTCGTACAGCGCGGCCGCCAGTCCCGCGATTACGTCTTTATGTACCGCAGCGATTATGCGCAACGGTCGATCTCCCGACGATCCGGCCGTGGCGAAGAGCCTGAAGTATATCGAACAGCTCGTGAAACCCGATGGCGGAATCTATGGGGAGAAAACATCGAACAAGAACTACGAGACAGCCATCGGTTTGATGTGCTTGGTTGAAGCCAACAAAGACCGCCGCTACGACAAACAAATCGCCGCGGCCGAAAAGTTTCTCAAGGGCCTGCAGTGGGGAAGTAAGGAAGGAATGAATGCCGACCCATCCAACGTCAACTACGGCGGCGCGGGCTACGGTCGAAAAAATCGCCCCGATCTATCGAATTCTAGCTTTTTGCTCGATGCCCTTCAGGCCGCCGGCAACGGCCCGGACGATGAGGCCGTTCAACGGGCTTTGGTCTTTGTCTCACGCTGCCAAAACCTGGAAAGCCAGTACAACACCACGCCGTTTGCCGCGAAAAACCCTGACGGCGGATTTTATTACACACCTGCCGCGGGAGGAGAAAGCCAAGCGGGCATCGACCCAGCATCCGGTGGCTTGCGCAGCTATGCCTCGATGACCTATGCCGGACTGAAGAGCATGATCTACGCCGGCGTCGGCCCCGACGATCCTCGCGTAAAGGCTGCCGTTGCGTGGTTGCAAAAGCACTACGATTTGACGAGCAATCCAGGGATGCAACAGCAGGGCTTGTACTATTACTATCAAACCTTTGCCAAAGCATTGGCCGCGATGGGACACGATATTTTCACCGACGAAATGGGTGTGCAGCACAACTGGCGAGCCGAATTGATCGCACAACTTGCGAAGCAACAACGCGATGACGGCTCGTGGATCAACGAAGTGTCTCGCTGGATGGAAGGAGATGCGAACTTGGTCACGGGCTACGCACTGTTGGCATTGAGTTATTGCAAGCCGTCACCGACTAAGTAGGAAACAGCGACTCGTCGATGATGCGAATGCCAGAACATCGCGTTGTCGTTCGTTCCATTGGCCAGCTTCCTTCGTGTAAATCAGTAGGGAAGTTGCGCAAATCGCTTTCGCGAGCTTATCAACAATCTCCTGCTTATTGCCACCAACTCGATAGGGTTCGAACCTGCTTTCTGCTCAGCAAAGAGCGATGACCTTGCGAGTTGAGACCGCCACGGAGAGACCCCTGCCAACCGCTTTCGGCAGGTGAGGCACGGATCTGGACATGGCTCGAATCGGTCATTGCATCCATGATGGTTGTGCTGGATCGACGACCAGAACGCCTACCGACGTGATGCCAGCACTTGTCGATCCGGCCGGGAACGGACAACATTGCAGAATGACGGATTCCCAAATCGGCCCCTTCAAAACTTGCCGCAGCGCTGCAATAATGGGCGGTTTCCCACCGTCCTACGGGCGCTCCACGGAACTTCTGGTAACTGCTTGCCACGCAAGCACTTCCATCTACGACTAGAGGCACGAATGTATCGCAATTTAAGCCCCGCATCCTTACATGTCACCGGCAGACAGAGCGAAATCATCGAACTTTCGCTCTCCTATGGCTTCAAGGGCATCGACATCGATCTGACAGATTTTCAACAGTCGGTGAAGGCCAATGGATTGGCACATGCCAAGCGGTATCTCGACAGCGCAAAACTCAAATTCGGCACATTCAAGCTGCCACTGGTTTGGGATGAAGACGACGACACCTACAAAGCCGGCCTGTCAGCAATGCGCGAGCGAGTAAGTTTGGCAGCGCAATTGGGCTTGAACCGCGCCATCGTCGCGGTTTCTCCAGCCAACGATTTGCGGCCGTATCATGAGAATTTTGAATTCCACCGTCGACGATTAACGGAATTGGGCGACCAACTCACCGAACATGGTGTCAAGCTGGGTGTGGAATTTCGCGCCTCGGCCGAGTTGCGTCGCGATCGGGCATTTCAATTTATTCACACTTTCGATGCCTTGGTAACGCTCGTGGGCATGATTCGGCGGCCGAATGTCGGTGCGGTGGTTGACCTATTCGAGATTTATGCTGGCGGCGGCAGCATTGATGAAGTGCGAAAATTGGAGGGTGGCAAAATCGTTTCGGTCATTGCCTCCGATATGCCCGCCGATAAGTCGCCCACCGATTGTGACGAGAATGACCGCCTGATGCCCGCCGAAACAGGTGTCATCGACCTTTCGGCCGCGCTCGTTGTACTGGCCGAACTTGGTTATGACGGCCCTGTCACCCCTGCCATTTCGTCCGAACACTCTACCGGTATGAAACGTGAGCAAATCGTAAAAATCGCCGGTGAGAGGCTGAAACAAGCCTGGGACGCCGCCGGTTTGAACCTGGCCGGAAAATTGACACCCGTTGGCGCCAAGAAATAGCCGATGGCGATTGCTTCACCAAATTTCAACGGTCCTTCGCGGTATTCTGTTAATGGAGTAATCGACTCATCGCCGGTGTCATTTTTCCCTTCGCTGTTCCTCCACTTCCAGCATTCCCTTTTCTTCGTTGCGCACCGCAAACTGCGTCCAGGCGTGTCGCACCATTGATCGACGTTTTCTTGCGCAATGGCAAGTCGTCGTTTCATGGCAATGATTTACTGAACAAGTTCGTGTTCAGAAAGCTAAATACAAAAAGCACTTCCCTGCCGCTACGCGATTTTGAGCAGTAAAGCTATTCGGCCGGAGTTATCTCCTGCAATAAATCCATAGTGGCGAGCCGTGCCGCTGGCACTGGAAAGTGTTCGCAAAGTTCACGAACTTGGCCGCGAATGGTTGACAAGGCCGCATGGTCGCTCGTCGATTTTAGTGCTTTCAAGATCCAGCCGCCCACGGCGCGCATCTCATCAATGCCCATCCCACGCGTCGTCAATGCGGGCGTGCCGATGCGAATGCCAGAGGGATCGACCGGCTTGCGCTCGTCATAAGGAATCATGTTTTTATTCACGGTGATTCCGGCTTTATCCAGCGAAGCTTCGGCTAATTTTCCGCCGATGCCGTTAGTCGTGACATCAACAAGCATTAGATGATTCTCAGTGCCGCCGCTCACCAACCGCAATCCTCCGACCATCAGTATTTCCGCCAGCGCTTTGGCGTTGTCGATGACACGCTGCGCATACGCGCGGAAATCCGGCTGCAATGCTTCGCGGAAGCAAACGGCCTTACCGGCGATGACGTGCATTAACGGGCCGCCTTGGATCCCAGGAAAGACATTGCGGTCGAGATCTTTGGCATGCGCCTCTCGGCACATCGCCAACCCGGCGCGCGGGCCGCGCAGCGTCTTATGTGTCGTCGTTGTCACGTAGTCAGCCACGGGTATGGGGCTATTGTGCAAGCCCGCCGCGACTAATCCAGCATAGTGCGCCATGTCGACGAATAGCTTCGCGCCAACTTCGCGCGCGATCTCCGCGAATCTGTCGTGCGGAATTTCTCGCGGATAAGAGCTTGCGCCCGCGACGATCAGCTTTGGCTTATGCTCGCGAGCCAACCGAGCAATTTGATCGAAGTCGAGCCGGTTCGTGTCGCGCGTCACTCCGTAGGAAACGAAGTGATACAGGATGCCTGAGATATTCAGCTTCATTCCGTGCGTCAGGTGCCCACCGTGAGCCAAGTCTAGCCCGAGCACCGTGTCGCCTGGCTTGACCGCGGTCAGATAGACGGCAAAATTCGCCTGGCTGCCCGAATGTGGCTGTACGTTGACGTGCTCGGCGCCAAACAGCTTCTTGGCTCGCTCGCGTGCCAGCGTCTCGACGACATCCACATGTTCGCAGCCGCCATAATATCGTCGCCCCGGATACCCTTCCGCGTATTTGTGGGTAAGTACACTGCCGACGGCCTGCATCACGGCCGGGCTGGTGTAGTTTTCGCTGGCGATTAGTTCCAAGCCATCTTGCTGGCGAGTGGCTTCGGCGTAGATGGCGGACCAAATTTCCGGGTCTTCTGATTCGAGAATGTTCATTGGGCAACGGTGAGCAATGGTCAGCCGGCGGGCGGCAAGGGCGTGTAAAGAATTTTCATTGTGAATTGCGATTGCAGGTGCGTCAACTGCCGATTGAGGCGAGGCAGGGCGATTGCAAAGTTGAAACGAGGCAAGAGAAGAATGGGGGAATGGGAGATGCCGAAAACGACCGACCAACAATTTTGCCCTTCCCCCTTTCGCCGAAACAACGTTTCGGCCTTTGCGATCATTCGTGTCTCCAGAAGGGGGCAGATTTCCAACTGCCGCGTCCAGTTGGTAGAATGAGACGTGCCTACCTGCAATCTCGAATCGGAGCGCGCCCGCTGTGAAATTGCTAACCGCCGCGATTTTTCTTGGTGCTTTCTGCGTTAGTTTTCTCGTCGTCCCTTTTGCTCGCTCGGCCGATGCTCCTGGTGGTTTGGCGGACCAACCACCGGTGATCGCAGCGTCGCATGTTGGCAAAAAATCCGCGCCAAGCGATTCGTTTCAAACGCTCCCCGGCTATCGCGTCGAGCGACTGTTGACGGTTCCGAAGGAGGAAATGGGTTCGTGGGTTTGCCTGGCGGTGGACAACAAGGGTCGGCTGCTCGCTTCCGATCAAGGCGATAAGGGTATTTACCGCGTCACGCCCGTTCCTGTGGGCGGCGGTGGCGTAACCCAGGTCGAGCGATTGGACCTGCCGCTCAGCTCTGCGCAGGGAATGCTGTACGCATTTGATAGCTTATACGTCAGCGTCAATGCCGTAAGCGCAAGCATTTCCGATTCGATTGAGTGGCGCAAAGACGTTGCCCAAGACAAATGGCTGCAGTTCCCCGGCACGGAAGAGGCGTTGAAGCAGAGTCTTGTGAGCGGCTTATATCGCGCCACAGACACCGACGGCGACGACCAGTTCGATGCGCTGGTGCGGTTGCGCGGCCTATGTGGCCCAGGCGGCGAACATGGGCCGCACGCACTGCGGCTTTCGCCCGATGGCAAGTCGATCTTCATCCTGTGCGGCAACCATACCCTGCCGCCATTCGATCCGGAGCAAGCGAAAAACGATTCTCGCTTTGGCGGCTATACTCCGCTGAATTGGTCGGAAGATCTGCTGCTGCCGCGCGATTGGGACGCCAACGGCCACGCTCGCGGAATCTTGGCGCCAGGAGGATGGATCGCCGAAACCGACCCCGATGGCAAGGCTTGGAAGATGTTCAGCATCGGCCACCGAAATCCTTACGATATGGCCTTCAACAGTGAAGGGGAGTTGTTTACCTACGATGCCGATATGGAATGGGACTATGGCGCGCCGTGGTATCGTCCGACCCGAGTGATTCACGCCACCAGCGGCAGCGAATTCGGCTGGCGCAGCGGCACGGGAAAATGGCCGGCCTATTACATCGACAGTTTGCCGCCGGTCTTGAACACCGGCCCCGGCTCGCCGGTCGGGATCGCGTTTGGATATGGCGCCCACTTTCCCGCCAGGTATCAGCAGGCGCTCTTCATTTGCGATTGGACGTATGGAACGATCTACGCCATCCATTTGCACCCCAGCGGCGCCAGTTATCAGGCCGTGAAAGAAGAGTTCCTGTCGCGCCAAGGGTTGCCGCTGACCGACCTTGTCATCGGCCGCGACGGGGCGATGTATTTTACGGTGGGCGGGCGAAATACACAGTCTGAACTGTACCGAGTGACTTACGTTGGCAACGACTCGACGGCTCCAGCCGAGGCGCCAATTGCCGACGATCCCAACGCCAAGTTGCGGCAGTTGCGGCGTCGGTTAGAGGGTTATCACGGCCAGCGAATTCCTGAAGCGGGCAATCCTTCCCAGACAATGGCCGAAGTCATTTGGCCCAACTTGGGGCACGGAGATCGATTTGTCCGCTATGCGGCGAGGATCGCGCTGGAGTTTCAGCCGGTTGAGCTCTGGCAAGATCGCCTGTTCGCAGCAATGGATCCTGAAACCGTGATCACCGCAGCCGTTGCGATGGCTCGCCAAGGGGACAAATCCCAGCTTTCGAAGTTGCTTGCAGCGCTTGAGCGTTTGGACGTGCGGTCGCTTTCGCAATCACAGCCATTGGAACTGCTCCGCGCCTACGAACTTGCTTTCATCCGCCTCGGCAAGCCCGACGATGCGACGCGCAAGTCGTTGATCGCGAAGTTCGACGCAATCTATCCTGCCGCGGACGATTTTTTGAATCGCGAGCTGTGCAATTTGCTCGTCTACCTGGAATCGCCGACCGTGGTTGCCAAGACGATGCGAATGATTGAGCAAGACGCCGCCCCATCGGCGCATGATGAATACGAAGAAGATTTACTCGCGCGGAACTCCGAATTTGCCCAGCCCTTGCGGTTGATGATGGGCAATCAACCGGATCGGCAGAAAACCCATTACGCCTTCGCGCTGCGAAATGTGAAGAACGGGTGGACGCTCGACCAGCGCCGAGCGTATTTTGCCTTCTTGCGCTCGGCGGTCCGCCGCAGCGGCGGCAGAAGTTTTGAAGGGTTCTTGCGGAATATCGACCGGGAAGCCTACGAGAACGCCTCGGCCGACGAACAACAGCAAATCGCCGACGCCGGATTGCGTCCGCCGTTTGAAGCGCTGGAACTTCCCAAGCCAAACGGCCCAGGGCAAGATTGGACAGTCGATAAAATTGCCGAATTGATCGAGACCAAACTGCATGGCCGCAATTTCAACCATGGCAAGAAGATGTATGCCGCCGCGCGGTGCATCGTCTGTCATCGCTTTTCCGGCGAAGGGGGCAGCACGGGGCCTGATCTGACATTGCTGGCCGGCCGTTTCCAGCCCCGCGACTTGACCGAGTCGATCGTGGATCCCAGCAAAGTGATTTCCGACCAATATCAAGCGACCGTCATCGTGGCGGACGGGAAGACGTACACTGGACGCATTGTCGGGGAGCAAAAAGACAAGTTGACGATGCTGACCAACCCAGAAGACGGCACCCAAACCGCCACGATCAGCAAAGATGCGATCGAAATCCAGAAAGTTTCCAAAGTCTCGCTGATGCCCACGAAATTGCTGAATCCGCTCAACGAAGCCGAAGTGCTCGACTTGATGGCGTATCTGCTGTCGCGCGGCAATCCCGACGCACCGATGTTCCACGGATCGGAAAAGCGGCAAGCGAGCAACTAGCGACGGGCGGGCGATTATGTCGAACGCCGTCGCGCCGGAACGCGCCTAATGCGGCAATCGGTTCGCGAGCGTGGCAATCTCCAATCGCACCAATTCCTTGGCGGCTTCTCGCGCGGACACTGGTCGCCGCAGCGGCTCTACCGACATCAACTTGCGGACAAATCGCGACACCGCCCCGGGTACGCCAGGGACAAACTCGCGCACGTCGCATCGTTGACTTGACGTTTTCCATGCCGCGATCACGCCGGGATCAATAGTCCGCCACGGCAATCGCGCGGTCAACAGTTGAAATAGCGTCAAACCAAGGCCATACAAATCGCTCTGCGGTGTTGCGGCTTGGCCGACGTGCTGCTCCGGGGCCAGCGATTCGATCGAACCCAACAACGGCCGCTGTTCAGCCTGAAAACCGTCGTCGATCCGCTGAGCACAGCCTAAATCGAGCAGCGTTGCATGACCGTCGAAGCCCACGAATATTTTAGACGGCCGCACGTCGCCATGCACGTAACCGAGCGTGTGCAGCGACTCCAGCCCTTCGGCAATTTGTCGAGCGATCCAAAGCGCCAACGGCACTTGAAACCGGCCGCCAGACTTCAGGGTATCGACCGCGCTCGAACCAGCCAAAAGCGGCATTACTACGTAATACGGCGGCACATGGACGTGCGCTGCAACCAGCGAAGACACATGAGCATGCGCGACGCATCGCCCTACGGTTGCTTCCATTCGCAGCCGAGCGATTGCCAGCGGATCGGACCAATGGTGCTCATGCAGCGCCTTGACGGCATATTGCGACGCCCCGCTGGCAGCCGCTACATTGACCGCAAGATAAAGGCGATTCCATCGCCCCTCGGCGATCACCGCTTGCAGTCGCCAAGGGCCCCAGCGCAGGGCAGGCGTAGAGGCATGAGCAACTTGCGCGACATTGGGTTGTCGTTCGGCGCGAACCGGCTGTTCGCGAATCGCGGAAGCCAGCGACATTGGCAGAATCGAGAAGGGAGGAGGCGGGAAAAAGTGGTAGGCTATCCCTTGCATCGACCAGAATCGCCTCCGGCGCTTAACAATTCAGTAAGTCGCCAATTGGCAAGGATTGCCGCAAGAAAATTGCGATTGAATCGTAGGATGCAACTACTATGATGGAGCAAGGTGGTGGTAAGCCATTGCTGCCAGGCGGCTAACGCCGAGGATGACGACACCCATGAGCTACTCTCATACTTTTCGCGGCGAGCGGTTCAAGTTTTCCAATTTGGCGGAACTGCTGGCAAAGGCCAATGAAGAGAAATCCGGCGACGAATTGGCCGGCATCGCGGCCCGGTCGGAGCGGGAACGATCGGCGGCGAAATTGGCGCTCGCCGATGTGACGCTCGATGAAATGATCAACGAGCCTGTCGTTGATCCAGACGTAGACGATGTCTCGCGGCTGATCCTTGAATGCCATGATACCGACACGTTTGCTACCATTAAATCGCAAACCGTCGGTGAGTTTCGCGAGTCTCTTCTGAGCGACGATTCCACCGAGCAATCCTTGCGCAGCCTACAACCAGCCATCACGCCGGAAATTGCCGCCGCCGTGGCGAAGTTGATGAGCAACAAGGAATTGACATTTGTCGCGGCGAAAATTCGCAACGTCACTCGGTGCCGCAACACACTAGGCGAGCGTGGCGTCTTGGGCATTCGTGTGCAGCCAAATCATCCGACCGACGATTTGCCCGGCATTCTCATCTCCGCCATCGATGGACTATCGTTCGGCTGCGGCGATGCAGTGATCGGCGTCAATCCGGCCAACGATTCGGTCGAGGCTTGCAGCCATGTCTTGCATGGCCTCGATCGGCTGATTGACGAACTCGGCATCCCGACACAACATTGCTGCCTGGCTCATATCACCACGCAGCTTGCCGCGCTCGAAGCCGGAGCGCCGATCGATTTGTTATTTCAATCGATCGCCGGAACCACCGCGGCCAACGCCAGCTTTGGCGTCGATCTAAACCTATTGAAGGAAGGGCGCGAACGTGTGCTGGAATCGCACCGACAGCGTGATGTGCCGTGGATTGGCGATCAAGTGATGTACTTTGAAACCGGCCAGGGCAGCGCACTGTCGGCCGACGCTCATCACGGCGTCGACCAATTGACCTTGGAGGCCCGGGCCTATGGCGTGGCCCGCATGTTTGATCCCTTCTTGGTCAATACCG
Organism: Pirellulales bacterium; assembly: GCA_020851115.1. Lineage (GTDB taxonomy): Bacteria > Planctomycetota > Planctomycetia > Pirellulales > JADZDJ01 > JADZDJ01. Next base: position 5,945 of record JADZDJ010000012.1, on the reverse strand, counting down.
TCGTCGGATTCATTGGGCCGGAGTACCTTTATGACGAACGGCAGATCATTCGTGCTGGCCTGGAAGACCATTTTATGGGCAAGCTGCTGGGCTTGCCGATGGGAGTCGATATTTGCTACACCAATCACGCTGCAGCCGACCAGAATTCGGCCGACAATCTATATTTGATGCTAGCAGCGGCCGGAGTGAATTATGTGATGGGAGTGCCATGCTCCGATGATGTGATGCTCAACTATCAATCGACGAGCTATCACGATGCAGCATTGATTCGGCAGCTTTTCGGAATGCGACCCACCCCCGAGTTTTTGGCGTGGCTCGAACAGCGAGGCATCTATCAACAGGGGCGACTCGCGACGGCTGATAGCCCGATACTATTGCAGCAAGTCGCGGGGTTGTTGTCCGTTGAGGTTTAGCGGTTCCGCACAAGAAACAGCATGAGCGATGATGCACAATTTCCAGCGACGACCGCTCGATCTGAAGCGGCCATGCCTGCCGACTTACAACGGGTGCTGGCGCGAACTCCCGCCCGACTGATCGTTGGCCGTGCCGGACCGAGCTACAAGACCGGAACGCTGCTCAAGTTGCGTGAAGATCACGCCGCGGCGCGCGATGCCGTCTATACTGAATTCGATCTCAATCGCGATTTTCCGACTGAGTTAGTGCGGAAATATGGCCTGTTCCAGGTGGAATCGTGGGTACGCACGAAGGCCGAATATCTGATGCGCCCTGACTTGGGGCGCAAGTTCTCTGGCGAAGCCGCCGAGAAGATTCGCCAGCAAAGTGCGGCCCAGCCGGATTTGCAAATTGTCATCGGCGACGGGCTGTCGGCAACCGCGGTCAGGGTGCAAATTCCGCAACTATTGCCACAATTGCTTGTCGCTGCCGCGGATCGCGGTTGGCGAGTCGGGCAAACGTTTGTCGTGCGATATTGCCGAGTGGGAATTCTCAATGATGTTGGCGATCTGCTCCGGCCCACCGTTGCCGTGCTGCTAATCGGCGAGCGACCCGGACTGGCCACGGCCGAAAGCCTGTCGGCCTACATGGCGTATCGTCCGCAAGCGGGGCATACCGATGCGCAGCGAAACTTGATTTCAAACATCCACTCCCGTGGCGTCGGCAACGACGAAGCAGCCGGGCGAATTATCTCTTTAGCAGCTCAAATGATGCGGTTAAAGGCTAGTGGTGTCAGCGTCAAAGAAGAGACGTCCTGCGGCCTCTTGCGTGACGGCTAGTCGCATCGTAGAACGTTTGACAGCGGTGCAGGCACACCTGCCTGCCGATGCGCCCACCCCCTTGATGCGTTTAAACGAGCTTCTTCATCAATCATCGACAAGGCGAATCCCTTCGCCGACAGCGCGGCCGGTGCCAACGGCCGATGGACTTGCCTCCCAGCAATGATTCGATTTAAACCGTGAACAAGATAGCAGACAGAAATGTCCGCTCCACCACAACGATCGAACGATAAATAATTGCTATGAAAGCCGCTTACATTCAGCAAACTGGCCCCGCTGAGAGCCTAGTCTATGGCGAGTTGCCCAAGCCGCAGGCGAAAAATTCTCAAGTGCTCGTCAAAGTCGGAGCGGTCGCCGTCAACCCGGTCGATACTTACATTCGATCTGGCTCGATTCAAATGCCGCTGTCGTTCCCGTTTATCGTCGGCTGCGACGTGGCTGGCAAGGTAGAAGCCATCGGCCCCGAAGTGGCGCGGTTCAAGCCAGGCGATCGCGTATGGGGGAGTAACCAAGGATTGCTCGGCCGACAGGGGACGTTTTCGGAATACGCTTGCATCGAAGAATGTTGGCTCTATCCGACGGCCTCGGCCGTGACCGACGAATCGGCTGCTGCCTCGGCACTGGTTGGCATCACCGCCCATCTCGGATTAGTTCGCGAAGTGAAACTGAAGGCGGGCGAAACGCTATTTGTCAACGGTGGTACCGGCGGCGTCGGTTCGATGGTCGTACAAATGTCAAAGGTTATTGGCGCGAAAGTCATCACCACGGCCGGCACCGATGAAAAAGTGAAACGCTGCTTGGAACTGGGCGCCGACCATGCCATCAATTACAAGACACAAGACGTGGCGGCCGAAGTGAGGCGAATCGCTTCGAACGGCGTGAATGTTTTTTGGGAAACGCTGCGCGAGCCGGATTTTGACAAGGCTGTGGCAATGCTCGCTCCCCGCGGCCGAATGATCATCATGGCCGGCCGCGACGCCCGGCCTCCCTTCCCGGTCGGCCCGTTTTACGTGAAGGGCTGTTTGCTTCACGGCTTCGTCATGTTCTTGGCCACGCCCGATGAGCAGCAAGCCTGTGCTGCCGACATCAACCGTTGGTTGGCCGAAGGAAAAATCAAGCCCAACATCGCCCGCGTCATGCCCCTGTCCGAAACCGCTGCCGCGCACAAACTCCAGGAAGGCGGCACGATTGGCCGAACCGGCATTTTGGCCGGAAAATTGGTGCTGAAACCATGAATTCCCCAGTGGCCATCGGCCGCTTGCCGATCGGTTCGCAGGTTCGCCAGGCGGCAAAGCGATATTTTTCGACTCGTTCTTTGTACTCTACAAATCACCGATTCCCGTGACGGCGCCACTGTTAATCCGGCGTCTCGATTCGTGGCAATTTCAGTCGGAACGAAGAATTATCTAGGCGAAGGACAAAGTAGCTTAACAGCATTCCAATGCTTCCTTACCCTGACGAAGTTCCGGGATTTTTTTACATGCCAGAGCGCATGTAACCGACGCCATTCGGGTTGTCCCTTACGTTTGAATGGTCGTAGATTACACGTTGCTGTATCCGAATCGTGCCCGCACGGAAGCGGACGGGGCGACCGGAATCTATTCTCAATAGCACGATTATCGCAGTGGTTACGGGCTTCTAGTGATCGATACATATCGGCGTGCAAAACTCTTCCTTCGATATAAATTGATACTGTTTCAGTACTTGCACACGGTTGCAATGTTGCGTTTGCACATCGCCACGGGTGAGCTATGGTTGCTCGATAGTAACACGCTGCTTTTTGGCCGCGTTGAAATTTCCGAGATTACCAGCTTGGGAGCTTTCGCCGATGCGTAAAATACCGATTGTGCCGGTCGTATTGATTCTCCTCGCCCCGGGATGCGAATCGCTGCGCCGCGTGGAAGTGTGGAAGCAGCAAACGTTTTTCTCGCCGTCGCCACAATCGGTTTCCGCGCCTTCCATCTTGCCGCCGGCCGCCGCGCCGTTGGTTGTCGCCCCCTGCCCAAATTCTGATCCCACAGTTGTTGACTCCCCTGATGGAAGCGAAGAGTCACAGCCGCTCGAAACGCTGCTTCCAGGCCCTGTTGAAAACGTCTCACCAGGTCCAACCGACGACGGTCCTATGCTGTAGGATCAGCAACGCAAGGGTCCGTAAATTCCACGTACAAAATACGATGGTGGAATCAGAACTTTTCAATTGAACGCTGAACCCAGAACTCACCTTCCGGATGTCTCTCCTCGAAGCGATCATTCTCGGCATTATTCAGGGGCTGACCGAGTTCTTGCCCATCAGCAGCACCGCGCATGTCAAGATTGCGATGGAGTTTCTCGGCCTGAGCGACGAAACGGGCGCGGCTTTTACCGCCGTGATCCAAATTGGCACGCTTGCGGCGGCAATCGCGTACTTTCGCGCAGATATTCTGCGCATCGTTCGAGCCGTGTGCGAAGCCATTTGGCAGCGCCAGCCGCTTGGCACGTACGATGCCCGTCTCGGCTGGATGATCGCCGCCGGCACTATTCCCATTGTCGTTTGCGGTTTGATCTTCAGCCGCCACATTGAATCGACCTTGCGATCATTTTATGTCATCAGTGCAGCGCTGATCGTCGTGGCGCTGCTGATGGAAGTGGCCGAAGAATTTATGGTGCAGCGACTGATGGCCCACGTGCCGCCGAAAGAATTGGACAACGTGACCTGGCACGATTCGCTCTGGATCGGCGTTGCCCAAGCGTTTGCGCTAATCCCCGGAGTATCTCGCTCGGGCAGTACGATTACGGCCGGCCTATTCCGCAATTTCAGCCGCCCGACCGCCGCAAAGTTCTCATTCCTGTTGTCGCTGCCGGCGATCTTTGGTGCGGCACTCAAAGAGTTGATCGAGCACCGTGAAGCGTTGCTGGGTACATCGCATCATGCCGTTGCGTTGATCGTCGCCACGATTGTTTCCGGCATCGTTGGCTATTTGTCGATTGCATTTCTGCTGAAATATCTGAAGACGCGGACCACCCGCGCATTTGTCGTCTACCGCATCGCGCTGGCAGCGATGCTCTTGGTTCTGCTATTGACGGGAGTGCTTCCCAGGCACATTGCCGCGAATTGATCGCTGGTGATGGCGACGGCTTTGAACTGCTCCAACAACTGACAAATCTCACATCAGCCACCACTGGCCACTGAAGACTACATAAAGCCCCATGAGCAAGTTCGTAATTGCATGTGCCAGGATGCAGTCTCCAATGCTGCGCGTGCGGGTCATCAGCCACGTGACGCCGGAAAACCAGGCGAGCGCGGCCAACAATTCTTGCGGGTGCATCAGCATCGGTACGGCTGTTCCGACGACGACCGCCAGCGGCGTCACTTTGCCAAATGGCACTTCCCACCACCGTTCGGTTTGCACATAACGCATGAGAAACGCTCGGAGGAAGAATTCTTCGATCACCGGAACGACGACGACTAGCCCGATAAATCGGATCAATAGAAAGCCATAAGCAAGCGCCGGCCGATCGTGTAGGTGCTTAAGCGGATTATAAGCACTCCGGCTGCCGAGCGATTTCAGCCATTCGATGCTACTATCATCAGTGAAGAATCGCTGTAGCTGCGCCAAACCGATCCACAACGCCACGCCAATCACGCCGACGATCACCGCGAGCCATGTCAATCGCCGAGGATATTGCAGGTAGCCTGGCCAAACTAAAACCATCGCTACGGCAGTTGCTAAAATTTTTACCGTGTAGGTGTACGGATAGTATTTATAGTCGATGCTGATTCCATACCAAGGGGTCGGCGCCTTTGATCCATCCGCCGCCGGCGGGTTCGGCTCAAAGCTTGTCAGCGCCATGAACAGGACGAACGGCAACAAGCAAACGAACCAGGGCGACACACGTTTCGAGTTGGGCATGGTGCTCTCTCTGGGAAAGTTCTCAATTTGCGAACAATCTCTCGCCAAGTCGACATGATCACCCAAGAGATAATCGCCTCGACGCAGGTCGCTTCAACAAACCAATGCGATCGATCGGTAATCCTTTGCGCCTTGGTGTAAATCTTGCTCATCCAGTCAGTTCTGAACTAAATCCTACTCTCAAAACTGCTTAAAACTCGACTTCGACGAACGAAACATTTCGAGCTTACAACCAAAAATATGCCTATCGTTATAATCTTCCCATTAAAAAATACCGGGCAATAATTTTGTCGACAGGAAAATGAGCGAATGTCCAAGCAAGAGTAGGATATACTGATTTCGATGCATTCGACACCCGACGAAGCCAACCCCGCCATCATCCGCCACGGAGCGGTGGCCGTCATCGAGCGCCAAGGCCGACTGCTGGTGATCCGGCGTTCGGCCAATGTCCTGGCGCCTCGGCAGTTTTGCTTCCCAGGCGGCGGGCTGGAGTCGGGGGAAACCGAGGCAGAAGCGCTGGTTCGCGAGTTACGCGAGGAATTAAACTGCCTGGTACGGCCCATGGGCAGACTGTGGGAAACCGTTACTCGCTGGCGTGTTCATTTGGCTTGGTGGCAGGCAACGATCGAAGGAGAGACCGAGCCTTCGCCAAATCCGCTGGAAGTTGAATCGATCCATTGGCTCACGCCATGGGAAATCCTGGAACTCCACGACGTCGTTGATGGAAATCGACAATTCGTCGAAGCTCTGCTCCGCGGGCATGTGACGCTCAATGTTGGATCGCGTTAAGGCAGCAGGCGGCAAATGAACTATCCGCTCGTTG
>JADZDJ010000011.1 GCA_020851115.1 Pirellulales bacterium | reverse complement strand
GATCCGCGGATCGATCAACAGCGCGCGGGCGATGGAAATCCGCTGGCGCTCGCCGCCAGAGAGCGATTGGCCTCGTTCGCCGACGAGCGAATCGTACCCGTCGGACAATGCCAGGATGAAGTCATGTGCCCGTGCCGCACGGGCGGCCGCGACGATCTCCTGCCGAGTGGCTTCGGGTCGTCCGTAAGCAATGTTTTCGGCAATCGTGCCGTAGAACAAAAACGGGTCTTGCAGGACGATGCCGATGTGCCTACGGTACTCGGCCAACGGGTACGACCGGATATCGACGCCGTCCACCAAAATCGCCCCGTCGGCCACATCGAAGAAGCGGCAAATCAGGTTAATCAGCGTGCTTTTTCCCGCGCCGCTCGCGCCGACCAGGCCAATCATCTCGCCCGGCTCAATTTTCAGGTTCAAACCATGCAGCACCTCGCGCGTACCGTATTTGAACCGCACGTCTCGGAGTTCGATTTGCCCGATCATCCGCTCCGCGGCAACGGGCTTGGCCGGTTCCGGAACGCTGGGCTTGCGATCGAGAATTTCAAACAGCCGCTGAGAACTCGCCGCGGCGCGCTGCGTGTTGTAAACGATGCGTATCATCGTCTCCAATCGCGTATAGAAGCGACCAATCAGCAATAGAAATGTCGATAGATCGCCAATCGTCAACTCGTCGTGAAAAATCAGCCACGCGCCGAACCCCCAAATACACAGCAGCCCCAACTCGGAAAGATACGATACCATCGGTCCGAAGAACGCCCACACGAGGTTCAGCCGATCGTTGATCGTCAGCAAATGTTGATTGGCCTTTTCAAACCGCTCCGCTTCGCGGCGCTCTTGAGCAAACGCCTTCACCACGCGAATGCCAGGAATGGTGTCGGCCAGCACGCTATTCAATTGCCCCCAGGCCACGCTCGATCGAGTAAATCCATGCCGCAAACGCGTTCGCACGCGATAGACGAGATAGGCGATTGCGGGAAGTGTCACCAGCGTGCCGAGGGCAAGCAACGGGCTTAGAAACAGCAGCACGATGACCGTCAGCGCAAAGATAAAGATGTCGTTGACAAAATCGACGACGTTTACCGAAAGAAAAATGCAAATCCGCTCGGTATCGGTGCTGATCCGCGACATCAGGTCGCCGGTGCGCTTGCCGCCGAAGAATTCGAGCGATAACTGCTGTAAATGGCTATAGGTTCGACTGCGCAGGTCGCCCGTGATGCACTCGCTGAGTCGGCTGGTGACGTACAGACGCCCCCAATTCAATAGCCAAGATAGCGTGGCGGAGACCAAATAAAGTGCCAATAGCACGTACACCAGTGATGGAGAGACGGCAATGCCTTTCGACCGCGGCACCAGCACATCGTCCATTAGCGGCTTGGTTAAGTAGGCCGGCACAAGCGACATCGCGCTGGCCACCAACGCCAGCACGAGGCATAGCCGAACCAGCCACTTCCGCGGTGCCGCAAATTTGAAGAGTCGGCGAAGAGCAGAAACCGGAGCCGGAGGCGGCGCAGGCGCGCACGACGGACAGATTCCATCGTCGCTGGTGATAATTTCGCCGCAACTCGGACAAATTGTGGGGCCAGCCGGGTGCGCGCCGGTGGCGGTCTTGGCTCGCAAGTTGTTCCAGCGGGCCTCGAATCGGCGTGCGTCGCTGTTTCTTGCGGCCGTGTAACGCCAAATCGCAAGCCTGCATTGGTCGTCGAACAATTCCAGCTTGCCCAGCCCGCCGCGTTCGTGTGTCGCAAGTCGCAACTCCGGCCGTAACTGCCAACTTCGCCACGACTTGCGGCTGCCGCCCGACCCGTTCGACTGGGAATGTCCCTCAGAGCTGCTGGCCAACAGTCGTCGATCGGTCAGAACGACGGTAGCCTCCGCAAAAACGAGGCTTTCCGCCAAATCCGGCTGGAATGAGGCTATAACCTGCTCCCCTTCAGTCAACTCAGCATCTCGACGGAGGCGGCCAAGCGTGGCGTCGGAGTGCAAATTCTCGGAATCGAATGAACGGTCCAATGCTGGCCTCCGGCTGACGAATTTGTGAGATTGGCCCACGTTTTGCTTAGATACAGAAAATCGACCATCCAGCGCCAAATTTTAGTGCGGCATTGGCCAAACGAAGAATGGCGACTTCAAGGATTGTCGTACCTGTTTATAAAATGGAGTGTTGGCAGCTCGCAAATAATACAGAAAAGCAACGTCGAAAATCCAAAGAATCTATTCCGCTTTGCTTTGTCCGCAACATGGCATCGCATAAGTATTTCTAATACCAGCGATGGTTCCAACAGATCCTGAACCGGTCGCCATGAACAGCCGAATGCCCGCTCCAAACAACCTTCGAATCGTTTTCATCGGGAAAATCGTAAAATACAGATTCTAATACTAGTATCGCAGGGTTATTCGCATATCATAATCCAAAGGCGCAAGAGGCATGGTTTGGGTAAAATAGAAAGACCTGAGAGACACGAGATCCGATGGCAAATTCAAGTGACCGATTCCTTGTAGTATTGCCACTAACAAACAGAGTGCCTCGCTGCAATCCAATGTGCCGCGAAGCTGACTGCGCTGCGCCGTCAAATTGAGACAATCGACCTCTCCAAGTATTGCTGTTCAGCAGGCTTCATTCGCATCGGAACAAGCGTGCTTCGATTTTTTAGACACTTCAAATGCTCTCCACCGTACAAGCCAATTGTTCGAATCACTCGCGCTTCTTTTACAATTGCGAGCGTCAACAAATTGTCAAACGTACAATCTAATTCACTCAATCTCGTGAATCCTTCCCACTTCGAGCAATGGGAACGATTCTTGCGATTGATCCAGCCGCGGTAGCTCGCCGATACCATTACGAACAACCTCACGGTGCTTCAATTGCATGCTAGCCAGAGCCGCTCCAAAGGTCGCGGGGCTTCAAGCGGCTCTCTCCAATAAACTCCCCGGCTTTTCGGCGATAGAGATAGTGGCAAATCCATGGAAATTCGGAAGGTCTTGACGTTGCGAGGGCCTAACATCTGGGCAAGTTTTCCTGTCCTTGAAGCTTGGGTAAACCTGGGTGAGTTAAAGGACTTGGCTTCAGATGAACTCCCCGGCTTTAGCGATCGATTGAAAACTTGGCTCCCTTCGCTGGTCGAACATCGATGCAGCGTTGGCCAGCGCGGCGGGTTTTTTGAACGGCTGCGTCGCGGCACATATCTGGCACATATCTGGGAACATGTGGTTCTGGAGTTGCAATCGCTGGCCGGCGCAGATTGCGGTTTTGGGCGCACGCGCGAAACCGAAACTGAATCAGGCGTCTACAAAGTTGCCATCGAGTACAACGATGAAGCGCTGTGCCGCGCTGCGATGGAAGCGGGGCGCAAATTGTGTTTGGCGGCCGTCAACGGCAAGCCTTTCGATTTGCACGCGGCAGTCGCGGAATTGCGAAAAATCTACCAGATTTCGCGGCTGGGGCCGAGTACCCAAGGAATTGTCGATGCGGCCATTGCTCGGGGAATTCCTGCCCAACGCTTGAACAACGAAAGTCTCGTGCAGCTTGGGTGGGGTGCCAAGCAGCGCAGGATTATGGCGGCCGAAACCGACCAGACGTCGTCGGTGGCGGAAACGATCGCGCAAGACAAGGATCTGACGCGATCGCTATTGGCGAGCATTCACGTCCCGGTTCCCGAGGGGCGGCCGGTCACGAGCGCCGAAGACGCCTGGGAAGCAGCTCAAGAAATTGGCGTCCCGGTCGTTGTTAAACCGCGGTATGGCAGCAAAGGCTGTGGCGTCGCAACCAACTTGTTAACTCGCGAACAAGTGATGGAAGCCTTTGCGGCTGCCCGTGCCGAACGGCCCAATGTGATGGTCGAAAAGCACATCGTCGGAGACGATTACCGGCTGCTCATTATCGGCGGCAAGTTCGTTGCGGCGGCGCGACGCGAACCGGCTCGCATTGTCGGCAATGGCGTCCAAACCGTGCGGCAACTGGTCGATGAGGTCAACAAAGATCCTCGTCGCGGCGAAGATCACGCCACTTGCCTGAGCAAAATTCCGCTCGACGAAGTTTCGCGTCAAGTGCTGGCAGAGCAAGGATTCGCGGTCGATTCGATTCCCCCCGCGGGCCAAACCTTGCTCATTCGGCGGAATGCAAACCTCAGTACCGGCGGCACGGCGGCCGATGTCACCGACCTGGTGCATTCCGATGTGGCCGCACGCGCGATTGAAGCCGCCCACATGATCGGTCTCGACATCGCGGGCGTTGACGTCGTCTGCCAAGACTTGTCGCGCCCGCTGGAAGACCAAGGGGGCATGGTCGTCGAAGTCAATGCTGCGCCGGGATTGCGGATGCACTCGAACCCGTCGAGCGGTAAGGCGCGGCCGGTCGGGCAAGCGATTATTTCCACGATCTTTCCCGAAGGCCAAACCGGCCGCATCCCCGTCGTGTCGGTGACCGGCGTCAATGGCAAGACAACGACCACGCGCTTGATTGCTCACATGGTCCGCCAAACCGGACGCCACGTGGGCATGACCTGCACCGAAGGCGTGTTTCTCGACGACCGCCGGCTCGAGAGCGGAGATTGCAGCGGGCCAAATAGCGCTCGAAAACTGTTGGGGAACCCGTATGTTGAAGCCGCGGTCCTCGAATGCGCTCGCGGCGGTATCTTGCGAAGCGGGTTGGCTTTCGACCGTTGTGACGTGGCCGTGGTGACGAACATTGGCGAAGGCGATCACCTCGGCATGAACGACATCGAAACCCTGGAAAAACTGGCTCGCGTCAAGCGAGTGCCCGTCGAGGCCATGGGCGAGGATGGGACCGCCGTGTTAAACGCGGCCGATCCGCTAGTCGCGGAAATGGCGGCTCGCTGCGTGGGCAAGGTCGTATTTTTTGCTCGCGAACCAAATCACCCGGTCATTTTGAAACATCGTGCTGCCGCCGGCCGCGCCGTCATCGTCCGAGAAGGAACGATCATGCTGGTGGAAGGCGACTGCGAGATTCCACTCATTCCGGTCAATCGGGTGCCCTTGACGCACGAAGGGCGCATCGGCTTCCAGGTCGAAAACGCGCTGGCATCGGTCGGCGCCGTTTGGAGTCTTGGTTTGACGCGCGAGCTGATTCGTGCGGGATTGGAATCGTTTAGCGCAGGCATCGAGCATGCGCCGGGGAGATTCAATCTGCTGGAAGTGAACGGCGCCGCGGTGGTGGTCGATTACGGCCACAACACTTCGTCGCTGGCGGCAATGTTCGAGGCGCTTGAAAATTTTCCGCACCAACAACGAACTGCCGTCTATACGGTGGCCGGCGATCGACGCGATGTCGACATGATTCGCCAAGGCGAGCTGCTTGGACAAGCATTCGACCGCGTCATCTTGTACGAAGACCACTACGTCCGCGGCCGTCAGCCGGGCGAAATCATGAGCCGCCTGCGCGAAGGATTGGCCAAGGGACATCGCGTACAAAGCGTTGAGGAAGTCTTCGGTGCCGTCAAGGCCATCGATTTGGCTCTGGCCACGCTGCGTCCCGGCGAATTGCTGCTGCTCCAAGCCGACACGGTCGATGAAACTGTCGCCTACGTTCGGCAATATCTGGAAACGCACCACTCGGCACGACAGGTGAGTCTTCAGCAAGCGATCGCCACAGCCCAACGACGAGCCGTAAGCTTGGTAACGGAAGCCGCGACGACCAACGGCTATGCCAACGGCGCGCATCTCAATGGCAACGACCACGGTGGAAATGGCCACAACGGTAATGGCCACGCGATGCCCGGCGCAAAGCCTGCTGTCGAATTGGCAGAATCACATGTCGCCGTTGCGCTGGCCGACTAATTGCGCCGACGAGCACAAGCAAGGTTCAATCCCCCGGCGGCAAGCTGGGGGGTTGGCTTGGTAGGTTGCGCGAGCTTGAGAAGGGATCTGGTGCATAGCATCGTTCGCCAAATCTAGTTCTGTTCGGCGGGCGAAATCTCGTTCACTCTGCACCTTCGACAAATATCCTCGCTGAATTTACTCGTCGTCGAATCACAATCCTTGAGCAGTGAGCCTAATTTTCATGAATTCAAATAACTGCTCGATTGCCGAGTTTCGCCTCGAGTACGACTCGTTTGGCCGTCTCGTGCTCATGGCAGCCGACGGTGCGCGACACGTCGGCGTCGAGCCGGTTCGCGCGTTTCCGATGACCGACCCTCAACGCGGGCTTTCGCTCGTCGGCCCTGACGGCCAAGAGTTGGTCTGGATTGACGACCCGACGCGGCTATCTCCGCAAATTCGAGAAACTTTGGATCACGAACTTGCCGCCCGTGAATTTGCCCCGCAAATTCTCCGCGTGCTGAACGTCTCACTGCAAGTCGATCCGTGCGAGTGGGAAGTTGAAACCGATCGCGGCACAACCAGCTTTGTCCTCCGCAGCGAAGAAGACGTCCGGCGGTTAGACGCTCGGCGAGCGCTGGTCATCGACGCCCACGGCATTCGCTATCTGATTCCCAACATTCAGTCGCTCGACCGCCAAAGCCGGCGAATCTTGGAACGTTACCTGTAAAACGGTCGGTGGTAGGGGGGACGCGCGGCATTGACAGCGTTCACGAAACGCTCAACATCCGCTCTAGCGCCACCAGTGCATGATGCGCAGTTTCTGGTTCGACTTCGATCACGTTCACCGGAGTTCCCGCGGCAAGGTTTTCGAGGCTCCAGCAGAGGTGCGCCAAGTCGATGCGGTACATCGTTGCGCACATGCACACGACCGGCGAAAGGAAGTGAATGTCCTGCTCAGGATGCCGATGTTTCAATCGGTTCACCAAATGCAACTCGGTGCCGATGGCCCATTTTGTGCCCGGCTCGGCCGCTTCGACGGTCTTGATGATCTTGCTCGTGCTTCCATTCACATCGCTCAGGTCGACGACTTCCATCGCACATTCAGGATGCACGAGCACTTTGATTCCCGGATATTTTGCCCGAAACGCATCGACGTGTTCCGGCCGAAACATCGCATGCACGCTGCAATGCCCTTGCCATAGCAGCACCGTGGAGTGTTTCACGGCCTCCACCGTGTTGCCGCCGAGTTCGCTCGCATGTGGGTTCCAAACTGAGATCTGCGACAGCGGAATCCCCGTCGCTTTCGCCGTATTGCGGCCGAGGTGCTGATCGGGAAAAAACAGCACGCGGCTGGTGCGGTCGAATGCCCATTTGAGCACGGCGGCCGCGTTGCTGGACGTGCAGACAATGCCGCCATGCCGGCCACAGAAAGCCTTCAAAGCCGCCCCAGAGTTGATGTAGGTCACCGGTGTGATGTCATCCGTATCGATCACCTCGCCTAACTCTTCCCAGCAACATTCGACCTGGTCGATGGCCGCCATATCGGCCATCGAGCATCCGGCGGCGATGTCAGGCAAAATAACCGTCACCCGTTCGCCGTTGCGTTCGGTCAGTTTTTCAGGGCGATTGGCAACAATGTCGGCCGTTTCGGCCATAAAATGCACGCCGCAAAACGCGATATTGCGGCAATCCCGGTTGTCGGCTGCCATCCGGCTAAGTTGGTAACTGTCGCCTTGCAGGTCCGACAGAGCGATGACTTCGTCCTGCTGATAGTGATGGCCCAAGATCAGCAGTCGCGAGCCCATCTGAGCGCGGACTGCGCCAATCCGCCGTGCCAATTCCTCGTTGGACAAACTGCGATAGGGTTTGAATTCAAAAGTCGCCGAACTCGGACGATTGGAAGCGAGAGTCGAAGGCATGGTCTCAAGTGCAAAGGCAGGGCCAGAGGTCGATGATGCTGCATTATATCCCAAACGAGTCGAGATGCCACGAGAAGCAAATCGAAGGGCTGGGCCTCAGCTCTACCCTGCCTTGCCCGCCGATCGAGCGATGGCAAAGCCCACACCTTGGCTTGGGCGAAGTGGAGATGGAGAGTAGTTTTCCGACGCCCTTGTTGCTTTGCAAACGAATCTCGCCCCTCCAGAACAGCGAGAATTTGTCGCGAGACGGTCAAAGCCGACCAGGCAAGGGGCTGCTGCTTTACGTCACAGCCCGACTTCGGATAAAGTTGAGATGGGATCATCGTTTCACCAAGGCACTTACCAACACGTTTTCATGCTCTACCTCAATATCTGGCTGACCGTCAAAGACCCGGCGCACGTCGATGAAGTTCGCAATTTGCTGATCCAGCAGGCGACGATGTCGCGGACGGAACCGGGCTGCGCTCGATTCGAAGTGTACCAATCGAACAACGACCCCATGCGTTTCCTGTTGCACGAACGCTGGGAATCGCAAGCTGCGCTCGATCAGCATCGCACGGCGACCGCCTACACGACCGTCTACCATCCCAAAGTGCTGCCCCTGGTCAATCGCGAGCCACATCCTTCGACGCTGGTTTCAGAATAGCGCTAGGGGGCTTCAGAATTCAGACGTTCGTGGAATTCAAGTAGCGTCAGGTTTGATCCGCCAACGGGTCCGCGGTTTTCGGACACGCATTCCTTTCACGGAAGCCCTCTTGGAAGAATTGACTCCGAGAATCTTGGGCCGCGAATTCGCACTAATTTGCGCGAGCGTAATTCCGCTTGACAACCCATAGTCCAATCAGTCCCAACGTGCCAAGCCATAGCGCCGACGGCTCCGGCACCGGCGCGGCACTGGGGCTTGGCGTAGATGGGAAATTGGTCAGCCAGCGGACGAAGTCGGCCCCGTCCACGTCGCCGTCGCCGTCCGCGTCGCCATCGGCAAGCGTCGCGCCGCTAGGCGTGGGAAAATGGGTTTGCCAGGCGATGAAGTCCGCGCCGTCCACGTCGCTGTCGCCGTCGAAGTCGCCAGGCGTCGAGCCGATCGACAGCAGCGTCACCTCGCCCGTCGTGTACAGTTGCGACAAGTCCCAGGCGTACGGGCTGAGGACGTTGAATGTGCCCGTCGGGCTGACCCCCGTCCAATTAAACAGGTCGAACGTCCGGCCGATCTGGCCGGCGAGGTTGACGCCGCCGGCGAAGGTCAATTCCAAGCTGCCGCCGAGCGAAACTGGAATGCTGGGAGCAAACGAAATCGTCGAGTTCCAGGCGTCGGACTCGAAGACGAAGCGGAGCGTTC
>JADZDJ010000010.1 GCA_020851115.1 Pirellulales bacterium | reverse complement strand
CTCCCAAGATGACGGTTGCCACGGGATAGAGAATTTCCTTGCCAGGTTGTCCGGCGGCAATGACTAGCGGAACCAAGGCGATACCCGCGGTAAGTGCCGTCATGAGCACAGGGGCTAAGCGCTCAAGCCCGGCACGTAGGATCATTGATTGGGTCCACCCTTCTCCTTCATACTTTACTAAGTGAAGGTAATGTTGCAGATGTAGAATACCATTTCGAGAGGCAATCCCTGCCAAAGAAATGAACCCGACCATACTCGCGATTGTAAGTGTCTGCTTCGTGAGGATCAGAGCCGCAACAGAACCGATGAAAGCCATAGGAATAGCGGCCATGACTTGTAACGATAGATTTGCCGATTTGAACATGGTGTAGAGCACCAAGAATACGCCAACTAGTGAACCAAGAAAGAGCCAGCCGATTAGACGGGATGCCTTCTGCTGGCTTTCGAATTGACCGCTGAATTCGAAGTAATAACCTGGCGGCAAGGCGGCTTGAATCGGTTGGAGCTTGGCTTTGATGTCCTGGACCACATCCACGAGACCGCGGCCAGCGACGTTGCATTGGACGACGATGCGGCGACGGACTTGTTCGCGATTGACGACATTCGGGCCGGCCGACTCGTAGATGCTCGCAACGGATTCCAGGGGCACGGTGCCGCCGCCCGGCGTTTCAATCGGCAGGCGTTTGAGCACCTCCAGATTTTCGCGGGCATCCTCATTCAACCGCACAAGCAGGTCGAACGATCGCTGTCCGGAGAGAATCTCCGACACGATATGGCCATTCATGGCAGTCTCGATCAGTTCATTGACTTCTTCCACTGAGAGACCATTGGCCTGCAGGCGGTCGCGGTCGAGTTCAATTCGGAGTTGAGGGATAAGCGTCTGTTGTTCCACGAGCAAGTCCCGCACGCCTGGAACTTGACTTATGGCGGCACGTGCTTTTTCGGCTTGCCGTCGCAAAACATCGAGGTCATCGCCAAAAAGCTTAATCCCAATCTGAGCTTTAACGCCCGAAAGCATATGGGAAATCAAGTGGGAAATCGGCTGTTCGACCGCCGAGACGACCCCGGGGAATTCAGCCATTGTTTCTCGAATGACAGCAAGCTGTTCTTCGCGATTCCGCGGCGAGTTGGGGTCGAGGTCAATCACATATTCACTCGCACTTACTGGTTCCGCATGCTCATCCAACTCGGCTCGCCCAGTGCGGCGCACAAAGTTGAGGATGTCCGGGTTTTGTTGGAGCCGAGCCTCGATCTGCTGGTTAATGGTGTTTGAGGTGGCAAGCGACGTGCCGGCCGGCAGCAGCACGTTGAGCTGGATGGCACCTTCGTTAAACGCAGGCAAGAAGTCACGGTCAAGCTGTAATAGTGAGGTGAAAGCCACTACCACAGCAATTGAAACCGCGAATAGATTGAGGCGGGGAAACGCGAGGCTAAAGCGGATTACATACGAGGCAATCGCCTTTAAGAACCGCAATATTAGTCCGTCGTGGTGCTGGGCTGTGGCCCGAGATTGAGGCAGCAACAAATAAGAGAGTACCGGTGTCACGGTCAGTGAAACGAGCAGCGAAGCGGCAATGGATACCACATAGGCGATACCGAGTGGGGCAAAAAGTCGTCCTTCGACGCCGGATAGCGCGAAGAGCGGTACAAACACCAAGCACACAATGATGGTGCTAAAGACAATGGAGCTGCGCACCTCCAGACTTGCTTCGTAGACCACACGTAATGCTGGTAGCGGTTGCGCTGCAGCACGATTTTCCTTCAAACGACGGAAGATGTTTTCGACATCTACGATCGCATCGTCGACCAATTCGCCAATGGCGACTGCCAAGCCACCTAGCGTCATCGTATTAATCGAGAGTCCCTGCCAACGGAAAAAGAGCGCTGTGATTGCTAGGGATAGTGGAATTGCCGTTAAGGAAATGAACGTCGTCCGGAAATTCATTAGAAAAAGGAACAAGATGATCACGATGAGGATACACCCATCGCGTAGCGCGTCCAAAACATTGTGCAGTGCCCGGTCGATAAAGTCACGCTGAGCGTACAATGGCGTGACGCGGATGTCCTCTCCCAGCGAGGCCTGCATCTCTTCAATTGCGGCGAGGACGGCGGAGTGAATGGCTCGGGTGTCTGCACCGGGCTGCTTACTGATCGTAAGTACCACGGCGGGACCACCGGAAAATGCGTTGTCCGCCTGACGCACGTAGGCCGCCGCATCACCACGTTTTGTCTGAGGTGCCTCCATAATTTGTGCAACTTGAGCGAGCGTTACGGGCCGGCCATCCCGGACTGACACGGGCACCTTCTGCAAATCTTGTATGGTCTGAACGCGTCCCAAGGCGCGCACCAAGAGTTCGTTTGGCCCTTGCTGGTCGAGGTAACCCCCGGTCGCGTTTTGATTGCAGCGACTAAGAGCCTCACGAACCTGGGCAAGAGTCACGCCGAAGCGACGTTGTGCGGCCGGATCGATAAGGACTTGAAATTGCTTGCGGCCCCCGCCCATCGTGAAGACTTGGGCCACGCCTGGGATAGTCAGTAGTCGTTGTCGCAAGATCCAATCGGCACGAGTACGAATTTCGACCGGGTCTGTTTGCGCCTTCTCGCTCCACATTCCCAAGACAAGAATTTGGCCCATGACCGAAGAGATTGGGGCAAGCTGCGGACGCACACCAGCCGGCATGCGGTCAGCGACCAGTGCCAGTCTCTCGGCAACAATCTGGCGATCGATGTAGACGTTGGTGCCAAAGTCAAACTCGACGTACACCACCGAAAGACCGATACCGGAGGCACTTCGTACCGCTTGGACACCGTTGGCGCCGTTGAGGGCTGTCTCTAACGGAAAAGTGATTCTGGTCTCGACTTCTTCTGGGGCCAGGCCGGGGGCCTCTGTCATCACGACGACACGTGGCCGGTCGAGATCCGGAAACACGTCAATCGGCATATGGAGTGCCGACCACACGCCGAGGGCAAGCACGGCAACCGCCATGCCCAGAACGAGCAGACGGTTTTGCAGCGAGAATCGAATGACGGCGTTTAGCATGAAAGTTGCGCCTAGTGATTATGACCAGCATGGGGGTCGATGCCACCGCCCGCTTTGTTCTTGAGAGCCAATTGCATTTGATGGGCTCCTTTGAGGGCGATGACGTCTCCCGGAAATAAGGCGCCATCATTCGCGATGACGACGGAGGTGCGGTCCCGATAGCGTTCATGAACTGCAACGCGATCAAAATGGTCACCGTTCTGTTGAAACACAAAACTATCGGGCCCTTCTTTGACGACCGCCGTCACAGGCAACACCAATTGATTGGGCCACTCTTCTACGGGAACACGAATTTGCATACGCTGTCCCGGACGATATTTCCAGGTCACAAACCGCTGGCCAGCAGCATTCTGCCCATCCTCGATGACTTCATTACTTAGATTCACAAAAAATGACATTGTGCGGGCAGCGCGGTCGACTTCGTTGGCAAGGTAGGCAATCGATAAGTTAGGGATTTGCTGTTCTTGTTCCCCTTCCGCTGCAACCGCGGTTGCTTTCCAACCGCGCGTTTTGGCAGCGGCAATGGCTGCTGCATCTGTCTCAAAGGTCTGTCCCTCAATGTGGAGCTCACCATAGTCGGCCAGAACGCAGAGTACATCACCGGTAGTAACAGTTTCTCCCTTGTGGACCCGGAGTGACTGCACTACGAGCGTCGAAGCTGCCTTAGGAACTTCCTTCACTGCTTTGGGTGCTTCCGGAGTGGTGTAGGCCGTTTGCCGAATCTTGGGTAGCTCGCTCAGTTGCATACCGTCATCCTGCTGATGTCCGTGGTCGTCGATCGCTGGAGCAAAAATGCGCAGTTCAGTCAACAGTTTTCGTTCG
>JADZDJ010000009.1 GCA_020851115.1 Pirellulales bacterium | reverse complement strand
CGCGGGATTCGCCCGCTGGTGCATCTGCTCGACGGCCTCTACCAGACCGGCGTTCGGCTCACCAAGTCCGCCTTCCGCCCCATCGCCGCACGCTTGACCCGCTCTTCCGCTCTGCCTAAATGGAGCGTCATCATTCAACCAAATACCGGGTAGTTCTTTTCCGGCCGGCTGCCAGAGTAATTCTCCGCTTGAGTTCTCGGTCGATCGTTCTTGATCGGCGCTTGCATCCCGACGTAGATTGCCTGTCTTTCCGCAATCGTTCTGCGTAACCCGGAAAATCGGGAAAGTTTACTTATCTCCTCACGCCCACTCGGCCGATTTTCTTTGTGGTTCAATAGTCACGTTTTTCGCACCCCTCTTCCCCCTGGAGGTTGCGAATGGCAGAGAGCCATCGCGCCAATATTTCGTCGTCCGTCGACGATCTGGTTGCCCTTCGCTTCGATGCTGCCCATCGAAATGGCGAAGCTGCGCAAACCGGCGATTCGTCGGCAAGCGACGATTCGGGATTCTTCCATTTCGGGGGAAGCCGACGCACAGTGACGGGGCTCGTCCTCGGTCCGATGGGCCGATTGCTACGCATGCTCGACCATAGTGGATTGGGTTATTGGCTCTACCGCTATCGATATCTGGCGAGCTTTACCGTCATCGGGTTCATCTCGATCCTCATTGAACTGTGGTTGATGCGCGCCGTGTTGCCAACGACTTGGCCGCTGCCGCTGAAGTCGACCGTTGCGTTTTGCCTGGGAATCGTCGTTAGTTTCCTGGCCAACGCGTATTTCAATTTTCAAGTCACCTGGCGGCACTTACTACGCACGTTTGCCTGGTTCGCGGTGATCAGCACCATCTCATTCGCCACGAACATGGCGGTCGTCCGCTCGATCTACGGTCTGACCGGCAATCACTACGAACTGTTGCGGCTGGTAACGGCCGGCGCACTGTTCGCGATCGGCTACACACTCCACCGCAGGTACACCTTCGACCAAGCGCGCGACTTCGGGCTGGCCGTCTACGCCTGCGAGTCGGAAGATCCACACAAGCTCTATGTTCGAGTCGGCCGAAACTGCGATCACGTACACGTCGATCTGATCGACTCGACGATGGGCATCAATCCTTCGCCGGTGCGACTGGCAAACATCGCCATGGCCCGCCAATTGTGGCGCGGTTGCCCGCTCGTGCTGCACATCATGTCGCTGCGCCCGCAACAATGGGTCGAACAAACTTGGAACGATGTCGACGTCTATCTGTTCCATCTTGAATCCGAAGACGATTTGATGGAACTGGCCTTTGCCTGCCGGCAGCGCGGCAAGCACGTGGGTGTGGCTTGGCGGCCTGGCAATTCCACCGCGGCATTGCTCCCCTATTTGCCTCATGTCGATTTTGTCATGGTGCTTGGGATCCGCGAACCGGGGCGATCGGGCCAAGAGATTTGCGCGGAAGCCATCGAGATGGCGGCCACGCTCAGCAAGCAACGGTCACGTTACGGCTACGAAGTGATGTTCGACGGAGGCGTAAAAGCGTCGAACGTGACGGACATCGAAGCGAAATACATCGTTGCCGCCTCGGCGGTATTAAACGCAGACCACCCAATCCGCGCCGCTCATGTGCTGCGAAGCGGAGCAAGATATTTCACCCGCAACCGAAGTGTCGCGTGAACCCGTGAGACGAGAGCCTGGAAAAAGCCTCCGGGCCATTCACCCCTAACCCCGAACCCCTAGCCCCAATGCCTCTTACAAAACTTCGCGAAGAAGTTTGTCAGTTCAACCGCCTGTTGCCGGCCGCGGGGCTGGTGACGATGCACTCGGGCAATGCCAGCGGGTATGACCCCGACAGTGGCCGAATGGTGATCAAGCCCTCAGGAATCGACTACGACACCCTGACACCGGAAATGCTTGTCGAAGTCGATGTCCGCACCGGCTGGGTCATGGACACGAACTATCGCCCGAGCGTCGATTTGCCACATCATTTGTATCTATACCGCCACATGACGGGCGTCCGCGGCGTGGTTCACACACACAGCAACTATGCGACGGCGTTCGCCGCCTGCCATCAGCCGATTCCACTTTGCTTGACGGCGATTGCCGACGAGTTCGGTGGCGAAATTCCTTGTGCGCCGTTCTGTGAATGCGATGAAGTGCAAATTGGCCAAGCCATCATGAGGCATCAGAATCGGGCCCCGGCGATCTTGCTCGCCAATCATGGTGTGTTCACCTGGGGTGCAACTCCGAAAGCCGCGTTCAAGGCCGCCGTGATGACCGAGGACGTCGCCAAGACCGTCCATCTAGCCATGCAAATCGGCGGCCTGCAAATGCTCGATTATGAAGCTGCAATGCGATACCACGATCGCTACCAAAACCGCTACGGCCAAAAAGCGGCATAAAATCGTCGTGCCGAGGTTGTATTCCGTTGCTCACTATTCAACGCTCATCAACATGCCCTCAGCCCCTCAACTCTCCATCGTTCTGCCTTGCTACAACGAATCGCGCGGTCTCGAAACGATCCTCAATCGCTTCGCGGAGGTCGGCGCAGCAGCGGATTTCGAGTTGATCTTGGTCGATAACGGCTCGCGCGATGAGACCCCCGCGGTCCTGAAAACGCTACTGCCAAAGTTTCCCTTTGCCCGCAGCGTTCGCGTGGATGTTAACCAAGGATACGGTCACGGCATTCACACGGGACTGCTGGCATCGCGCGGTGAGATCCTAGCTTGGTCTCACGCCGACCTGCAAACCGATCCGGCCGATGTGTTCAGGGCGCTTGCGGTGTATCGTCAATCGCGGCAGTCGCAGGCGACCTTCGTCAAAGGCGTTCGCTACGGTCGTCGGCTGAGTGAGCGAGTGATTTCGCTCGGCATGGGAATCGTTGCCAGCGCGATTTTTCGCTGTCGCTTATCGGAGATCAACGCGCAGCCGAAATTATTCCATCGCAGTCTCATGGAACAAGCCACTAACCCGCCGATCGACTTTAATTATGACGTCTACATGCTGGTGCAAGCCAAGCAAGCAGGCTGCCGACTGGAAACAATTTCCGTGAAATTTCCGCCGCGGCAATATGGCCACTCGAACTGGGCGCGCACGTGGAAGTCCAAGCTGCGGACGATCTGGCGAAGCGTGAAATACATGGTGCGCTTGGCGATGGTCGGCGACGGCACGGTGATCGATGCCCGAAGTCGCAGCGTCGGGCAGACGGTCGAGACGAAGGGCGCTCCCGGCGTCAAGCGTCCGCACTTACTGAATCATAGTTCGCACCCGACGGTCTTGACAAAGCGGGTTTAAACGAATGGGCATTGCAGTGCGTGTCTTTCAAATTCATTTTCCGACTTCAACTCATCGAGATCACGTTCGCGAATTCATACTTGATACCGCGGCTCTGCAAGGCTTTGTTGAAAACTGAGATCATCCGTTTGCAAATTGCAATTCGTACTTGTTGACAGTTTGCAACCGAAATACAACCTTGAAGCTCAATACTCCTATCCGAATGACGACACGTTCCTCGACGCCCTTGTTTTTGTCGCTCGATCCCGAACCGGGGATTGCTTCACTCGTAAAACGCTACAAGCGCCGCGTGCGTCACGCGGTTGGCGAGCAACTCTATCTCAACGATCCGCCGCATCTGACGTGCTACCTCGCCCATTTTTCCGACAGCCGGGCCGTCATTGCCGCGACGTCCAGGTTCATCGCGGATTTGGCGGCGCCTGAAATCAACATTTCCGGCTGGCACGTTTTTGAAGGCGACCAGCTCACCGGCAACAACACGCTGGTGCTTGATTTTGATGAATTAACGCGACATCGATTGCGGCAGATGCAAAGCCAGATCATCGATGCGATTGCGCCGCTGCGCGACCGGACGGCAACGCGGGAGCATTTTGCCCCGCGGTGGGGGGCGCTGTCAGTCGAGCAGCGGTGCAACGTCGATGATCGTGGCTTTCCTTTTTGCGGTGTCGGCTGGCATCCTCATTTCACGATTGCATCGATCCGGCCCTGCGACTGGCAACGCGCCAGCGCCGAACTGCTTGCCGAGACACCGCAGGTTTCCGGCTGCTGTCGCGGGCTAACGGTCTTTCGCTTGAAAGGCGCTGAGCCGGTGGCCGTGGCCGCCTACACACTTCGCTGCGACGAGGTGACCGCATGAGCGACCCCATGATACCAGCGACGACGAATGCCGCGGGCTGGCCGGCCGAAGAACGATCCGTGCTGGGTACGCCGCTGCATGCGGCCGTGGTGGCACCGCCGAGTCGGCCGGCGGTTGATTTGAAATCAGAAATCACTGCCGCACTATGGCAAGTGATCGACAAGTATGAATGGGCGCTGTCGGCGACGTTCACCGGCAGCTTTCTCATCGGCGACGGCCTGCAAGGGATCAGCGACATCGATTTTGTCGTGATCGTCGAGCATCTCAATGCCGAGCGCTTTGAGGCGCTCAACAATGCCTGCGAAGCGGCGCTGCAACCCGTCGTCGAGCGCGGCGGCTATGGCCTGCGCATCAATCCGACGCTCGGGCCGCTCAAGTTCAACGACCAGCGCACGGCAGTGTTGCACTTGATGCTGTATTCGCGCCAGGCGCACGTGGATCACGTCGTGAGCAGCCCATTTACCTGCTACGACTGGCAGCGGTCGGTCGAATTCCGCAAGCAATCGTTGGCCGACGTGTATCCTGTGTTTGCCTTGCAACCACGCCACTTTCTCGGCGCTCGTCGGAGCATCAGCGACTATTTGAAAGATTATCGCGCCGGCGTCGTGTCGTATCGCGAATTGGAATGCGTCGCGGGCGGCTATCGCGAAGTACGCCGCGAAAAGCCCCTGACGGTTCGTGACCGCCACGAATTCGCCTATCATATTTTGCGGTTCCTCATGCAGAACCTGCTGAAACTCGTGCATCGACGGAACGAAGCACCGGAAGGCGAGGCGTTGCTGCAAGACTATTTGCAGGTCTTCGCGCTCGACGCCGACGACGTGCGGCGGCTCTATTCCGAATTGGCCGCCAAGAAGCGCGCTGCCGATTTTTCCTGGCCGACGCCAGATTTGGACCGCCGCCTGGAAGTCTTTGTGGCTAATTTTGAGTCGCAGTTTCGTCGTCTGTTTTTTACCGAAGCGACGCGGCACGTTGTCGTTCGACACGCACCGACGATCTTCAATGCGCCCGCGGGGAACAATCGCCGGTTTTTGGGGCGCACGAACCCGGAAATTGAGTCGGTCGACGAAGCTGAAATCGCTGCGCTGTGCGAATCGATTCCGGCCGACGCCATCGTGGCCGGATTCGTCTCGCCGCTGCTGCGCTGCCAGGAGACTTACGAATTACTGGCCACGCAAATGTCGCTGCCGCCAGCAACCATCGACAACCGCTTGATGGAATTGTCCTACGGCCAGTGCGAAGGCATGTCGGTCACCGTGGCCCAAAAAACTCATGCCAATTTATTTGCTGCCTGGCAACGAGGGGAAGACCCGGCGTTTCCTGGCGGTGAATCGACGGCCGACGTCGCCCGGCGTGCCCTGGCGTTCGTCGACGATCGTTGGCCGGCCGCCGATGGTGCGACCATCACTTGTTCGCACAACGTCGTCTTGCGAACGCTCATCGGTCACGCCTTGCGAATCCCGATGGGAAGCTGGCATCGTCTGCAAATTCCTCATTTGAAACCACTCGCGTTCATACAAACTCGCCGTCACGGCTGGTTTGTCGATTTGGATGAACAAGTGGAGCGAGACATTTTTGTCGCGTTCTCGAACTCCTAGCGACGCAGCCCTCCTGACCCTCTCATGCATCTCATTGTCCCGATGGCTGGCCTCGGCCAGCGCTTTGTCGAAGCAGGATTTTGCACGCCCAAACCGTTGATTCCGGTTTCGGGACTGCCAATGGTGGTACGGGTTGTCAACGACTTGCCCCCAGCCGATCGGGTCGTGTTTGTGGTGCATCCGGAACATGCCGCCAAGTACGAATTGGAAATGGCCTTACGTCAATATTTCCCGTCGTGCCAGGTGTTGGTGACACCGGGGCTGACGGCGGGCCAGGCTTGCACGGTTCGCTTGGCTCAGAGCGCGATCGATCTGGATGACGATGTTCTGGTGGCCGCTTGCGATGCCACCCACCTTTATGACGCCCAGCGATTCGAGATCCTGCGCAACGACGATTCGATCGACTGCATCGTGTGGACTTATCGCGGCGAACCGCGCGTGCTCAGCAATCCCACTGCGTATGGCTGGGTTCGTACGCTGCCTCACAGCGACCAGATTGTTGAAATCTCGTGCAAGCGGCCCATTTCGGCTAACCTGATGGCCGACTCAGTCATCAGCGGATTCTTTTGGTTTCGCTCTGCCCGGCAGATGTTCGTGGCAATCGACCAACTAGTCGCCGCAAATCGCCGCGTGAACAACGAATTCTATCTCGATGCAGTTCCCCAATCGCTCATCGACTCCGGTCGGTGCGTCGTACGATTTGAGGTCGAAAAATATATTGGCTGGGGCACTCCACAGGATTTGGAAGACTACCACCGCTGGGAACAGTACTTCGCCCGCTCGGCGGCGCTCGTTTAATCAGCTTCGTTTGTGGATTTATGCCAATCACAATCATTCCAATCGATGTGGCCAGCCGCAATCCGGAAAGCTGGCCCTACAAAATGCACGAAACACACCAGCAATTGCTGCGATTTGTCGTTGTCGGACTCGGGGCCGTGACGGTCGATTTGTTGGGCTATCGGCTGCTCGGCTGGAGCGTGGGCTTGCCTTTGTACTGGGCAAAGGCAATTTCGTTCATGATGGGCGTCGTGATCGGATTTCTGGGGAACAAGCTATGGACGTTTCGGTCGCGCCGCAAATCGTTGGCCGAGCCGCTCACTCATTTGGCGTTGTATTCGGTCACGATGTGCGTCAACGTCGGCTGCAACGAGGCCGTGCTGGCGATGCTCGGTCCGACGGCGACCGCCGTCGCCTACCTCGCGGCCACCTCGATTTCGACCGTTCTCAATTTTCTGGGAATGCGACTCGTTACCTTTCGTCACGGCATTCACCAGCGACGGAAAGGCGACCTCCCAGAGCAGCAAGCCACGAATAGGCCATCGATGAAGGATCGAGCCAAGATAGGCAGGTTCCTCCGCTGGGCGATTGCCGAGGGGCACGATCGGCCGGCGTCCAGCCAGCGGCCGCTCCGAGGGCGCGGCGGCATCTTGAGGGGCGCTTATGCCCCACGCCACGACGAAAACCGCATGCGCCACGAAGGAGACACGCATCGTGCACGTAGATTTTTCTTCGGCCAGGCTCCGCACAATTTGAAAGTCTTGTTAAAGCACCGCTACGAATGGATGAACCGCTTCATTGACCACGAAGACGTGGGAGTCGAAGTCGGATGCGGAACGGGAATCAGCCGCGAGTTCATTCGCTCGAAGCGATTCTACCTTTCCGATGTGTCCGATTACGATTGGCTCGATTACCGACACGTCGATGCCATGAGCACGCCGTTTGCCGATGGCAGCTTCGATTTTGTCGTATCGAGCAACATGATCCATCACGTCGCACGGCCGCTGGCATTTTTCCGTGAGATGGAGCGCATTCTAAAACCAGGTGGACGGCTACTGATCCAAGAGATCAATGCCTCGCTGGCTATGCGAATTGCTTTGCGGATGATGCGGCACGAAGGGTATTCCTACGAGCCTAACGTGTTTGATCCTGACCAGATTTGCAACGATCCGGCCGATCCGTGGTCGGCCAATTGCGCCATTCCAAATTTGCTATTCGACTGTCCCGCAGCGTTTGAGGCGCATGTGCCGGCCTTCAAAATGGTGCATACCGGCTTTCGCGAATTCGCCTGCATGTTCAATTGCGGAGGCGTAATCGCGAAAACGATTTATGTGCCGCTGCCAAAATGGATGGTGTATTTGATGTATGGAATCGACACGATGTTGACGGCCGTGGCACCGCGGCTGTTTGCCATGCAGCGTCAAATCGTGCTCGAAAAGCGCCGGGTGAGCGACGCCGAACTGGCGCTTCCGGTGGAACGCGGCGAGCAATTGTCGGCCCGGAAAGCGGCGTAAACAAACGGTTCTCACGGTTGCGTTCAGCTCGGGAACGAGCATGGTATTTGGAATTTGGAGCAAGGAGGCCCCAATGCTGCTGATCGCTCATCGCATCAACACAATTGCTCAGTTACAACAAGTTCCACCCCATTACGGCGTCGAACTCGATCTGCGCGACAGTGGCGACCGGCTGATTTTGCAGCACGATCCATTTTCCACCGGCGAAGATTTTGAGGATTATCTGCGGCATTGGCGTCACCGCTTGATGATCTTAAACATCAAAAGCGAGCGAATCGAGCACCGCGTG
Organism: Pirellulales bacterium; assembly: GCA_020851115.1. Taxonomy (GTDB): domain Bacteria; phylum Planctomycetota; class Planctomycetia; order Pirellulales; family JADZDJ01; genus JADZDJ01. Next base: position 5,972 of record JADZDJ010000009.1, on the reverse strand, counting down.
TTGGAACTCGTGCAGCAATTCCGCGTGCGAGATTACTTCTTTCTCGATTCGTCGTTTCCGATGCTTCGCCAGTTGGTAAACCTCGGCGAGCGGCGAATCGCCGTACGATTTTCCGAGTATGAGCCGGTCGAGTCGGCCTTGTCGTTGGCAGGGCAAGTCGATTGGGTGTGGATCGATTGCTTTTCCAAATTGCCGCTCGATGGCCGTAAATATGGATTGCTGCGCCGACACTTCAAGCTTTGCGCGGTCTCGCCCGAACTGCAAGGCCGCCCCACGGAATCCATTCCCGAATATGCCCGTGAATTGTTTCCATTTCCGCTGGATGCCGTCTGCACAAAACGCCCTGACCTGTGGCAAACCGCATTGCGGCGGGCCGCATGAGCTGGCGGTCCAATCGTGTTGCTTGACTTTCAAGGTGAATTCTTATCGAAATGGAAGCCTCGGCCGAGCCTTTGATGCTGAAGGAAAATCTCGCGCAGGTCGACCCTTGGCGCCGGTGGTATATCCCGCTGGCGGTCATCGTGTTGTTTGCCGCGGGGATCCTGAGTTTTGCGCGGCTCCAATGGAATCCGCTTCCGGCGGACCAGCGCGTGAATAACGGCGGGCAGCCGACGTTCTTTGCGTTTCACATTTTGCCGTCATACAACTTTTCCGAGGACTTCTACTTATACTACGTGCGGGCCAAGCGGATCGCTGAGCGCGGTTGGAGCGATTCGCTGTTCTACCACCGCCCCGGCGAAGGCAGCAACTACGCAGCCCCGGTTCAAGTCGCCCTGTCGCGGCTTGCCCTGCTGACCGATGGCCGACCACTGCCGTACTCGATCTATATGTTCGCTACGCTAGCCGTCGGCTGGTCGGTGCTGTTCGCCGCGGCACGATGGTGGCTGCCAAGCGAGGTCCGTTCATCTTCGCTGTTGATGGCCGTGCTGCTCACGGTGTTGTTTGAATCGCTGCAGTGCTTCGTGCAATCGCCAGAGGCGACGTTTGGCGTTTGGCCGGCCTTTCGCGGCCTGCGAATGTCGACGATGAGTTGGACCAATCCGGTGCTCGTGGCAACCCTCATTTGCGCCACATCGTTGGCGTTCGACCGCCACCGCTGGCGACTTCGACTGGCGGCGCTGATGCTCATGCTGGCGGCGTTGGCTGGAACGGACAATTGGGCGTTTGCCATCGCCTGGTTTTCGACCGGACTGACGACGATTTGGATCGCATTTACGGCTGTGCTGCGCCGAATTCGGTCCGGCGCTTGGCCGACCGGCGTCGTCGGCGTGGTCGTTGGCATGCTGCTGGTTTGCGGCGCGGTCTTGCTCGCCCATCATCTGCTCAATCGCTCTCTCGATGGCGATGTGCTACTCCGCTCCGGGTTCGGGGCCGAGTGGCAAAATTCGGTGCGACCGGCGGAACGCGTCATGCGGGTGCGCGAGTGGTTCGTCCAACAGGCCCTACTACCGCTGATCGTGGTGCTGTTCGGCGCGCTAGTCATCTGCACGCCCAGCGCACGCGGCTCTCTTTGGCCGCAGCCTCGCTGGCGGCTTGACGGATCGGCTCCAAAACAGTTTGGCTTTCTCGCAGTTCTGACCTTGGCGTCGACGCTGTTGCTGTACGAAATTCTGAAGTTCCAGGGCCTCGAACCGTTCCTGAGGAATCAGTTATTCTGGAGGCTGAATTATCTGTTGCTGTTCGCCTTGGCGCTTTCGACTCTCGAATGGTGGCGCGAAACGCTGACCGCCTCGGCGGCAAGCCGCTCCTCGATGCGTATTCGGGGAGCAATCCAACCAAGCTGCCGGCACGGCCGATTGGGCAATCTCAGCCTGGCCTTGCTGCCAAAATTGAATTCGCTGCGGCCAAGTACTTGGGCGTCGGCGATGACGCTTGGTATCGCGATTCTGCTGGCTTATCACATCTATCGAATCAACTGGTTTGTCTCCAACGTTGCCGCGCGACACTTCTTTCTGACGGCGGATGCCGAGCGCCTACGTCCGTGGCTGGAGGAGTTTGAGCGTCAGCATGGCCCGTTCGATTTGGCAACCGCCAGTCTGGAACTGAACTATCTGGCGGCGTATTGGACAAACGCGGACTTGCTGTTGCCGTCGGGCTTTCCGTATCACAATGCCGCCAGCAATCGAGAAATTCACGACCGCCTGATGCAACTGCTTCGACTTTACCGCGCAACTCCCGCCACCTGGGAGCAGTTTACTCAGTCGATAGGCGGAAGATTTCACGAGGCCTGGTTCACTTCGCGAGTCCAGTCGTCGGGCGCAGGATACCTTTATCACGCTTTCCACCGATTGGTGGCGGTCGATACCACGACGGCGCCCAAGTGGAAAGAGATCGAACGCCAGCGGGTGTACGATTTGCTCACCGCCCAAAACAGCACGGTCTATTCGCTGGCCGCCGCTAATTCTGCGTTGGAGCCGACGAGCACGGTTCGACCGAAGATGATTCTCGTCGATGAGGTTTCGCGAGCGCTGGGCAATCCCGATTTGACCTCATACGACTTGGCCTTTCACACCGGCGAGATCGAGGCCTGGGTTCGTCGCGAGGCGATGGATCCCGACCATGCAACGGGTGTCAATCGAGTAGTCACCGACCATTCGATTTCGGAGGGCGACGCCGCCGCACGTCGCCATCGGTAATACGGAGAGCAAACGATTCCAACCATTTGTGAGCTGCCGCGACCGAGGTCAATTCGCGCCGTCCAGTGCGCGGATCTCGCTTGCGCGCGCGCGACATTGCCAAAGAATCTCGGCAATCCATTGAACGCGCGCCCCAGAGGCTCGATCTGGTGTGGGCTGGGCCTGATTTTTCTGTTTGCCGCCAGCTATCTCCAATTGGGGTTGGTTACCGGCAATCAAGTTCCGGCGGCAATGCGCGTCAACAATGGCAACTCGCCGACGTTCTTCGCGTTCTGCATCGAGCCTTATGGGTTGGTAAGCGAAGACTTTCATCTCTATTGGATGCGGGCGAAGCGAATTCTGGATCGCGGCTGGCAGGACTCGTTGCTAAATCGCGACACCGCCAGCGGAGCGAACTTTTCGGCTCCCTTGCAAGTGCTGTTAGGGCTGATCGCCATTACCACCGATGGCAGGCCGATTCCGTATTCGATCTTCATGTCAAGCGTGTTCCTGGTTGGCTGGGGATGTGTGTTCATTGTCGCACGCAAGGCATTGCCGCAGCGATATTCAACGACCACGATCGTACTGGCCATCATGGTGGCGGTGCTGTTTGAGTCGCTGCGTTACTTTTTTATCACGCCTGAACAAAGCCGCGGCATGCACCCTTGGCCGCTGCAGCGGAACATGCGGCTTTCGACATTGGCGTGGACTACGCCACTGCTGCTGTCGCTGATCTTGGCCAGCATGTCGCTTTGGTCGTCGCGCGGCAAGCCGTGGCGTTGGTTGGCGTGGGTTGCTGCGATTCTGGGAATCCTCTGCTGTGCCGACAATTGGGCGCTGGGATTCGCATTTTTTGCCGCGGGGCTAGTTTGGCTGGGTCTAACCGTTCAATGGGCGATTGCACGCGGGATCCATCGCGCTGGCGGTGCAACAAGCGGGCGGTTTTTAGCGACGTTCGGCCTAGTGCTGACGGTCGTCTTTGCGCTCAACCTGTTGCTCACCGATTCGCTGTCTGGCGATGCCTTCATGCGCAGCGGTTTTGGACCTGCCTGGAAGCATGTGCGCAAAGACGGAGGCGTGTTGCACGACTTTATCGCCGATTGGATCTGGCCGTGGGGCGGCTTGGCCTTGGGATTGATCGCTGGCGTTTCCCGGTGGCGATTCACGGCAACTCCACAACTTTCCCCGTGGAAATGGCGGCTCACAATTCGTTCGCGTGCAAACCCCGAATGGCGGCCGTTGGCAATGGCGCTGTTGGCCGTCGCGGCCGTGTTCGGAGTGATTCTGGCCCTCTCGCGGGGCGGCATGGATCCGTATCACCGCAAGCAGTTCTATTGGCGACTCGATGTCGTTCTGTTGTTTTCGCTGGTGCTCGTGCTGCTCGATTGGCTGCACTGTGGTCTGCGCCAACTGGGCGAGAAGATTCCGCGCCTGGCCTGCGTCTCGGGCCTGGTCACTGCCGCACTGCTGGCGTCGCTGTTGGCCTACCACGAATATCGCATTCACTGGTTTCGCGCGAATGTCGTCGCGAAGGAATATTTTCTCACCAAAAGTGCCGAAGCCCTGCGCCCTTGGCTCGAACAGTACGACCGCGAGCACCAGCAGTTCACGTTGGCCACCGTCAGTCCCGAGTTGAACTACCTGTCCGCCTATTGGACGAACGCCGATTTGCTGCTTCCGTCGGGCTTTCCGTACCACACGCTCGAAGACAATGCGTCGATTCACGCCCGCGCGCTCCGGCTGCTGCGGCTCTATCGCGTATCGCCCGAAAAGTGGACCGCCTTTGCCACTCCCAGGAGAATTCAGTTTCAAAACTATTGGCGAACGTCGCGCGCCGTGGCGGCCGGGCAAGGATTTCTCTATCACCTCTACCATCGGACATTCAGGCTCGACTCGGCGGAAGATCGGCAATGGCGGCGTCAAGAAATCGGCCGGTTTGCCGACAATTTGGCCGCGCCGAGTGAAACGAAGTCGCCAAAACCAGATGTAATTTTGGTCGACGTAGTGTCTCGGTCGCTGGGGCGACCGGACTTCGCAGATTATCGACTTGCCTTCAAGCACGGCGATCTCGAAGCATGGGTTCGCAGAGTTTTCTAGTTGAAAGGAGTTGCCAGATGAACGTAATTAATATGGCCCGTCAATTTCCCGTCAAGCGATTTTTCGATCGCGTGCTTCCGGTGCTGTTTTTTGCATCCGCAGCGCTCGTGTTCTTTATCGTCGGCGCCTATGTCGCCGAGTTCGACATTCCGTGGTATCAAAAAGTGTTGCAGCCGTCGTTTCGCGGCATCAAGGCTCTGGAAGAGAAATATGAAATCGATCGAAAAAAATATGGCTGCGATTGGACGCTGGCGCGCGAAGCAAAAACGGGAATCGGCGTCTGCCGGCCGGAGCTGACTTACGCGGGACTTACACTGTACGCGCCCTTCGGCGAACCGTCGACCGCGCGATTGATTTCCATGACCGGCAAAGAAGTGCATCGTTGGCATTTGCCGTTTCGCGAAATCTGGCCCGAGCCGCCGCACGTCCCAAACCCCTCGCGAGAAGATCGCATTCATTGGCATTGCGTGCGGCTACTCCCCAATGGCGATTTGATCGCCAACTACGTGTCCGCCGGGGGATCGCCCTACGGCTATGGGTTGGCGAAGATCGACAAGGATTCCAAATTGATTTGGCGATTTTCCGACAACGCTCATCACGACTTCGACATCGACGAGTCTGGAAAAGTCTACGGGTTAACGCACCATATCGATCTCGAACCGTTAAAGGCCGCCCAGCACTTGCCCACGCCGCGGCTCGAAGACTCGATCGTCGTGCTGTCCCCCGACGGCCAAGTCTTGCAGCGGGTCGCAATTTTCGACGCCTTTATAAAATCAAAATTTTGCCACTATCTCGATTCGATTACTTCCGACAAATTGGGAGATCCGACACACACCAATGGAATCGACGTGATTTCTCCAAGTTTCGCGAGACACAATTCATTCTGTTCCCCCGGCGACGTCATGGTGTCCTTGCGAAACCCCGGTATCCTCGCGATCATCAATCTCCAGCGCGAAGAAGTCGTGTGGGCTGCCCGCGGCATGTGGAAGGGGCAGCACGACTGCGATCCGCTGGAAAACGGCAACATCATGTTGTTCGACAACCGCGGCAATTGCGGCGATGGGGGCACAACGCGGATTTTAGAGTGGAATCCGCGCACCGGAGCCATCGAGTGGTGCTACCGGGGCAGCCGCGAGCAATTCTTTGAAAGCGAATCGCGCGGCGGCCAGCAGTTGCTCCCCAACGGCAATGTGCTGATTACCGAATCGAACAACGGCCGCATTTTTGAAGTCACTCGCGACGGCGAAATTGCCTGGAGCT